>NZ_BBSK01000014.1:0-232684 GCF_001319805.1 Burkholderia sp. E168m22 | reverse complement strand
GGGTTTGGCTAACGCACCCGTTTGCTGATATCCATCAGTCAGCGTGCCGAGGAACGCGATCACGTCCTTGATCTCGGCCGCGTTCAGCGCCGGCTGGTCGCCGCGCTTGCGGTCGAACGGCGCTTCGCGGTTGATGTTCGGCCAGTAGCGCTTCGGCAGATCGTCGTAGATCTGCACCTTGCCGTGCACGACCGGGTAGAACTTCTCCGGATGGATGTCGCGTTCGACGTAGAAGCGCATCACGTCCTCGAGCGAGTGATACACGCCGTTGTGGAAGAACGTCTTGCGCAGCGCGACGTTGCGCAGCGACGGCGTGCGGAACAGCCCGCAGAACTCGTCGCGTCCCTTCAGGTCGGTGCGTTCGGGGCCGCAGGCGCCGAGATCGTAGAAGCGCGGGTCGCGATTGACGGGCAGCGCGCGGTTACGCGGCACCGCGATTGCGATCAGCCCGAAATCGCTGAACTGCGGCGGGCCGCCTTCGAGCGTGCGCTGGCTGATGTGGCAGCTCGCGCAGTTACCCTTCTTCTCGTCGTTGAACAGCTGCAGCCCGTGCAACTCCGCGGGCGTGAGCTGCGCGTGGCCGGCCAGATATGCGTCGTATTTGCTCGTGTACGGATCGAACAGCGCCGGCTGCTGCTGGAATGCGTCGAGCGCGCGCAGCACCGCATCGAACGTCGCCCGGTCGTCGCCGAGCACCTGGTCGCCGAACGCCTTGCGGAACGCGTCGGCGTACGGCGCGGCGCGAACCGCCTTCGCGACCCGGGCGGGCGAACTGCTCATCTCGAACGGCGACGTGAGCGGAATGCGCGCCTGCGCATCGCGCGTATCGACGCGGCCATCCCAGGTCAGCCCGCCGGTCGGCCCCGCGTCGATGCTTTCGTCACCTTCGTCCGGCGAATCGTGGAAGTGCTCGCTGAACGGCGGGATGCCGCGCAGGTACTTCAGCGACGGCACCGCGCGAAAACCGGTACGGTGCATGTCGTCGCCGCCCAATTGCACCGACAGCGCGTTCGGCGGCCCGAACGCATGTTCGGCGCTGTGGCACGACGCGCAAGCGAGCTTGCCGGACCCGGACAGCGACGGATCGAAGAACAGCTGCTTGCCGAGCGCCGTCATCTGCTTCACGCCCTCGAACACCTGCGCACGCGTCTGCGGCTGGCTGGCCGGCGCGACCGCCGGGGCGGCCGGAGCGGCCTGCGCCGCCGGTACGACGGACGCGGCCGACGCACTCGTGCCGGGCTGCGCATCGCAACCGGCCAGCGCCGCGAGCGCGCCGACCATCGCGAGCGTCGCCGCGGCGGGAATCAGCGATCGCGCGGACGCGAAGGATTTCAGAAGGGTGTGCATCGTTGTTCTGGTAGCGGTGGGCAATCGGCCGGAGCTTATGTCAGTTCCGTGACCGTTGGATGACGTTCAACCGACAGTCAATTGAAAGCGTCCCTACACCCGGCTGTCAAATCGGTTCCAGATAATGCGCGCAGCCGGGCGGTACCGCGAGGTTCGCGCGTCGGCCCTCCTGCCACCCGGTTCCCACACGCGACCAACGACGAATGAGAGAGAACATCGCATGAAGAAGCACGCCTGGATTCGCTACACGCCGATCGCCCTCGCGGCCGCGCTCAGCCTGACCGCCTGCGGCGGCGACGACGTCACGCAACAGGGCCTGTCGGCCGTCAAGAACGTCGTCGTGATCTACGCGGAAAACCGCAGCTTCGACAACCTGTACGGCAACTTCCCGGGCGCGAACGGCCTGCAGAACGCGACGGCCGCGAATTCGGTGCAGAAGGATCGCGACGGCTCGACGATGGCGACGCTGCCGAAGATCTGGGGCGGCCTCACCGCGACCGGCATCACGCCGGCGGTGACCGAGGCGATGACGGCGAACCTGCCGAACGCGCCGTTCGCGATCGACGATCCGAAAGGCTTCAACCAGTCGATGAGCATCGCGACGCGCGACATCGTGCACCGCTTCTACCAGGACCAGATGCAGATCAACGGCGGCAAGAACGACATGTACGCCGCCTGGACCGACGCGGGCGGCCTGACGATGGGCCACTACACGGCCGATCCGTCGAAGCTGCCGCTGTGGAAGATCGCGCAGCAGTACGTGCTCGCCGACAACTTCTTCATGGGCGCGTTCGGCGGGTCGTTCCTGAACCACCAGTACCTGATCTGCGCGTGCGCGCCGTACTACGCGAATGCCGACAAGAGCCCGGCGGCCGGCAAGATCGCCGTGCTGAACGCCGACGGCAAATCGCTGAAGGTCGCGACGAATTCGCCGGCGTCCGCGCTGAGCGGCCCACCGAAGTTCGTCAACGACGGCGCGCTCACGCCCGACTTCTACGGCATCAACACGATGCAGCCGGCGTATCAGCCGAGCGGCAACAAGGCGGCCGCGGGCGGCGATCCGCTGCTCGCCGACCCGGCCAATCCGTCGACGATGCCGCCGCAGACGGCGACCAACATCGGCGACCTGATGACCAACGCGGGCGTGTCGTGGGCGTGGTATTCCGGCGCGTGGGGCCAGGCGCTGCAGGCGAGCCAGAACGGCACGTCGAACGTGATCTACGGCGCCGACCTGTCGACGCCGAACTTCCAGCCGCACCACCAGCCGTTCAACTACTTCGCGAACCAGGCGCCGGGCACCGCGAGCCGCGCGCAGCACCTGCTCGACGGCGGCGCGAACGGCGCCGAGTTCATCAAGGCGATCGACGCGGGCACGCTGCCGCAGGTCACGTTCTACAAGCCGCAAGGCAACCTGAACGAGCACCCGGGTTACACGGACGTCACGTCCGGCGACCAGCACATCGCCGACGTGATCGCACACCTGCAGGCCAGCCCGCAGTGGAAGAACATGGTCGTGGTCGTCACGTACGACGAAAACGGCGGCTTCTGGGATCATGCGACGCCGCCGAACGCCGACCGCTGGGGCCCGGGCACCCGCATTCCCGCGCTGATCGTGTCGCCGTATGCGAAGAAGGGCTTCGTCGACCACACGCAGTACGACACGGGTTCGATCCTGCGCTTCATCACGCGCCGCTTCTCGCTGCCCCGCCTCGCGGGCCTGCAGCAGCGCGACGACGCGCTGAAGGCGAACGGCGCGCAGCCGATGGGTGACCTGACGAACGCGCTCGCGCTGTCGCCGAACCTGTAACGGCATCGCCATCACCGCGAACGGGCCGGCCACCCCGCCGGCCCGGCCGAACGAAGGGCAGCCCCGCGGGGCTGCCCTTTTTCATGTCGCGTGCGGGTTGCCGCGCGCCGCCGTCACCAGCCGTACTTCAGCTCGACACCGACGTAATCCGCGTTGTGCCCGCCTGCCTGCCGGATCGCGTCGCCGACCTGGAAATGCACGGCCTCGATCGCGCCGATCAGGTTCGCGGCGATCGTCCAGTCCGCGCGCAGTTGCACGTACATGCCCGTCCACAACCCGCCCTTGCCTGCCGTGCCCGGCACCGGGATGCTCGGCTGCTGATAGACGGCGTCGCCGGTCGTCTCACGCCACTGGAAGCCCAGCGCGCCGAGCAGCGACAGGTTCGCCAACGGTTTCAGCGTCACCGACGGCTTCACGTGAATCAGGTTCGCGTAACTCGTATAGCCGGCCAGCGTGAAGTAATAGCCGTTCGGAAACAGCGGATTGAAGGTGCCGACGCGGCCGTCGTGCGGATGCCGGTCGCCCGATGCCGCGTCGACCTGCAGCGCGATGCGCGGCGACCATGGCGCATCCAGCTTGTAGCCGGCGATCGAACCGACGGCCCACGCGCCGATCGTGGTGTTGCCGACCGTGCCGGTCTGTAGCATCGTTTCGAGATCCCAGTCGAAGCGCCCGTGCGTGCCCGTGTAGCGAACGTCCCATACGTCGCGATGCTCGGGGCCGCTCGCATCGAGAAAACGCGCGCTGCTGCGGTTGTAGCGCGACCAGTAGCCGGACAGGTCGCCCGGCCCCACCGACTGCCGCTCGAAGCGCACGCCGCTGAACGTGAGATCGCGATTCGACACGTCGTCGAAATCGGACGCGTTGCGGTTCTGCACCGGCTGCGTCGCATAGCCGATGAAGCGCCACTTGCCGTATTCGTAGTCGGCCCACACCGCATCGAACGCCAGCCGCACGTTCGGGCCGTCGCGCGCGGCAATGAAGCGCTGCAGGTCGAACGCCATCTCCTGCCGGCCGACGCGGAACTTGACCGTGCCGCCGCCGAGCGCGCCCGTGTAGGTCGCGAACGCCTGTTCGAGATCGAGCGGGTTCCTGTCGACCGGCGACACCGTGTTCTTGCCGAATGCGCGTGCGTCCTGCAATTGCGCGAAAAACTGCCAGTGCGGGCCGAGATGCGCATCGGCGTGCACTTCGACGCGCTGGATCAGGTACGTATCCGATTGCGCGGAGCCGATGCCGAACAGAGGCGCGTCGTTGGTCTCGAGACGCTCGCGCAGGTTCACGCCGAGTGACAGATAGGATCGCGGATCGTTGCCGAGGGGAAGGTATTTCAACCCGTCGAGCGGCGCGCGCGGCACGCACGGATTCGCGAGCATCGACCAGTCTTCCTGCCAGCGGTTGAACAAGACCGTCGGGCGTTTGGCGGTGCACGTCGAAGCCGTGGTCGCTGCCGACGTCGAGGCCGGCGCCGAAGCCGATGACGCGGTCGATGCCGGCGCCGGTTCTTGCGTCGAAGTCGAAGTCGACGCAGTTGCCGTTTCCGCGCACATCGCGTCGGCGCCCGCGAACAACAGCCCCGCGACGATCGACACGCGCGCGGCCCGCTCGACGCGGCGGCCATGGCGTCGCCTACGTCGCTCGATCATGCGCGCTCCTGCGTGGTGGTGCCGGCCGCTCGCGCCGCGCACAGCGCGAGCGTCGCGAGCGCGCCGACGGGCACCAACAGCGCCAGGAACCCGACATAGCGAAACCCGAGCGCACCGCCCGCCGCGCCGAGCGCGAACGCGACGATCGCCGGCAGCATCTTCGCGAAGCGTGCGCGCGCGGTGGCGCGCACGCTGTCCGCCGTGCCGGGCGACAGGATGTCGACCGCATCCAGGATCGCCTGCGTGACGTTGCCGGTCATCACCGTGTTCGGCACGCCGCCCGCGCGGGCGATCACGCGCGGATGCGCGTTCTGCACGCCCATCGCGAACGTGCCGACGATGCCGGCCACGAGCGCCGCCAGGCTATCAGGCTGCGTGACGGGCGTCGCCCACACGCCGGCCGCACAGAAGCCGAGCAGCAGCACGGCCTGCACCGTGTGCAGCACGCGCGTGCCCTGCCAGGCCGGTCGCGCGACCATCGACCGCGCGATCAGGCTGCTCGCGATCACGCCGCACACGAACGCCGGAAACACGCTGAGCTTCAGTATGACGCCCTGGCCGAAGCCCGCGATGCCCGCGCCGATCAGCACGAAGTTGCCGGTCACGTGCGCGGTGAACAGCCCGAACAGCGCGACGAAGCTCAGCGTGTCGACGAAGCCGGCCACCGCGGCAAGGATCGTATCCTCGTGCTTCATCGCGCCGCGCTCGCGTGGATCTCGGCGACGTAGCCGCCCGGAAACTGCACGAGCGCCGCATCGCTGCCGTCCGACTTGAACGGCGGCACGAGCACCGTCACGCCCGCGGCTTCCGCCTGCTTCAGCGTCGCGGCGAGATCGGGCACGTCGTAGCCGGTCATCTCGCGGCCGAACGGGTAAGGCAGATGGCCGTCGGTCACCAGCACGGTCATCTTGCCGAAGCCCGATTCGATGCGAATCCGGCGGTACGTATCGTCCGGCCGGCCGATCTCGATGCCCGGCGCCTTCAAGTTATCGGACACCACCTTGCCCTTCGAGAACTTGACGAAGTCGTGCACGAACTTGCGCACGCTTTGCGGCGACACGTAGACGCGATTCTCGGGGATGGTCTGCAGTGCATCGTAATTCGGTGCCTGCGTGTGCCAGTACAGCTGCATGTTCACGCCGCCCGCCCACGTGATGATCGCGTCGCGGCCGATCGGATCGGGGAACGTGTCGACGAGCACGTCGGCGCCGTGCTCGCGCGCCGACTTCACGGCAACGTCCATGTCGGTCACGAGATAGCCGGTGCGCTCGGCGCAGAACGGATACGGGATCGGCGTCTTGAAGCCGAACACCGAGATCGTGCCGACCGGCGTGAGCACCAGTTGCGACATCGTCTGGCTCGGCGTGGGCGTAACCTGGAACACGCCCTGCTTCGACTTCTTGCCGCCGAAGGTCGCGACGAAGCTGTCGGTGAAGCGATCGAAGTCTTCGGGGGCGACGCACACGTGCGTCGTGTCGTACTGCGGACCGACCGCCACCGTCGGCACCGCCGCGGGCGGCACGGGCGGTTTTGCGAACGTCACGGGGGCAACGGCGAGGCCGCCCGCGAGCATCGCGGCGAGCAGCACGGAACGAAGAGATTTCATCACAGGATTTCCTGGTTGTTGCATCGTCATCGAATGGAACGGCCATCATCGGCCGATTGCCGCGCATCGTCGAGCATGGTCGCGAGCACGAGTGCCGCGATCAGCCCGAGATGCTCGAAAAAGCTGTTGAGCGCCATGAAATGTTCGGCGCCCGAACGGTTCCAGAAATCGTTCGCCACGACCATCGCGACGAGCGTCAGCATGCCGAGACTGCCGGCGCCGAGCCACGTGAAGCGGCGAAACACCACGCACAGCGAGCCAATGATCTCGACCGCGATCGCGAGGGCCGCCCACAGCGCGGCCGGCTGCAGGCCGAAATGCGCCTGCTCCGCGACCGCGCCGGGGAAGTCGAGCGCCTTCGCGACGCCGCCGAGCAGATAGGCGGATACCAGCGCGAGGCGCGCGAGCGGCAGCACCCACGGCTGCGACAGCAGCGCGCGGACCCACGCGGGGGTGCCGTAGACGGAGCGCGTCGTCATGTCAGACGGCCCAGCACGAACAGCCGAACGCGCCCCAGAAGCCCTTCGCGTCGGACGTCGGCAACGTGCGGCCCCATGCGCCCGCGTGCGCATGCTGGTGAACGTTGCATTCGTTCGCGCAGGCGCACATCGCGGCGGCCGCCGCGCGCTGCAACGGCGCGCCGTTGCGCTGCGTCGCGCCCCAGCCGCCATAGCCCCCGAACTCGCGCACCGGCGACCAGTCGGGCATCGCCGGCGGGATCGGCGCGTCGTGCGACGCGAACGGCCCCGCGCCCCATACGATCTTCCCGTCGACCACCGTCAGCAACGCGGTCGTGGCGGCGATATCGTCCTCCGCGCACCCGAAGAAATCGCGATCCGGGACGATCAGGTCAGCGAGCTGCCCCACCGCGACGCGTCCTTTCTTGCCCTCTTCGTTCGAGAACCACGTCACGTACTCGGTCCACATCCGCAGCGCGGTTTCGCGATCGAGCAGGTTGCGCTGCGGATACATCCTCAGGCCGCCGACCGTCTTGCCGGTCACGAGCCACGCGAGCGACACCCACGGGTTGTACGACGCGACGCGCGTCGCGTCCGTGCCGGCCGACACCTTGAGCCCCTTGCCGAGCATCTTCGCGACAGGCGGCGTCGCCTCCGCGGCTTGCGCGCCGTAGCGCTCGACGAAGTACTCGCCCTGGTACGCCATCCGGTGCTGCACCGCGATACCGCCGCCGAGCGCGGCGATCCGGTCCATCGATTGCTCGGTGATCGTTTCCGCGTGATCGAAGAACCAGTTCAGCCCTTCGAGCGGGATGTCCTCGTTGACCTTCTCGAACACGTCGAGCGCGCGGCTGATTGTTTCGTCATAGGTCGCGTGCATGCGCCACGGCCAACGGTTTTCCGCGAGCACGCGCACGACGCCTTCGAGGTCGTCTTCCATCTGCGCGGGCAGGTCCGGCCGCGCCACGCGGAAGTCCTCGAAGTCGGCCGCGGAAAACGCCAGCATCTCGCCCGCGCCGTTGTTGCGGAAGTAGTCGGTGCCGTCGTGATACTTGACGCTCTTCGTCCAGTTCACGAAGTCTTCCTTCTCCGCGTTCGGCTTCTGCGTGAACAGGTTGTACGCGATCCGGATCGTCATCTCGCCCGTGTCGTGCAGCTTGCGGATCACTTCGTAATCGTCCGGATAATTCTGTGAACCGCCGCCCGCGTCGATCACGCCCGTCACGCCCAGCCGGTTCAGCTCGCGCATGAAGTGGCGCGTCGAGTTGTACTGATACTCGAACGGCAGCTTCGGGCCTTTCGCGAGCGTCGCATAGAGGATCGTCGCGTTCGGGTTCGCGAGCAGCAGGCCGGTCGGGTTGCCTGCCGCGTCGCGCAGGATCGTGCCGCCCGGCGGCTCCGGCGTGTCCTTTGTATAGCCGACCACCCGCAGCGCCGCCGCGTTCAGCAGCGCGCGATCGTACAGGTGCAGGATGAACACCGGCGTATCGGGTGCGACTGCGTTCAGTTCTTCGATCGTCGGCAGCCGTTTCTCCACGAACTGATGTTCGGTGAAGCCGCCGACCACGCGCACCCACTGCGGCGCCGGCGTGATCGCGACCTGCTGCTTGAGCATCTCCATCGCGAGCGCAAGCGACGGCACGCCGTCCCAGCGCAGTTCCATGTTGTAGTTCAGGCCGCCACGAATCACGTGGCAGTGGTTGTCGATCAGACCCGGCAGCACGCCGCGGCCGCCGAGATCGACCACCTTCGTCGCGCGGCCCGCGAGCGGCATCACGTCGGCTTCGCTGCCGACCGCGACGAAGCGTCCGGCGGCAATCGCGACCGCCGTCGCGACGGGGTTCGCGCGATCGAGCGTCGTGAATCGTCCGTTATGCAGGATGAGATCGGGTGGGGTATCGGTTGCGCTCATGAATGTCCTCGATGTGCTCAGAAGCCGAGCCAGTGACGAACCGGCGCGATGGCCTGCGCGCCGACCAGCATGCCGGCGAGGCCGACCAGCGCGATCAGCGGCGGCGCCGGCGAGCGCACCTTGATCACGCTGTACACGACGCCGATCAATACACCGGCGCCCAATGAAATTAAATAAGATTCCATAATGTTTTTTCTCACGACCGGATTAAAATCACCGGCATCGCGAGGCCGCCCGCGCGGCGCATCGCATCCGTTTCGCTTCCCTGCCATCCATGCCGACCATGCAACATCTTCCTGATCTCGAAGCCTGGGCCATCTTCGCGCGCGTCGCGGAGACCGGTTCGTTCGCGAAAGCGGCCGACCTGCTCGGCATCTCGCAACCCACCGTGTCGAAGGCGATCGCACGCCTCGAAAAACGCCTCGGCGCGATGCTGCTGTACCGCACGTCGCGCAAGCTGTCGCTCACGCCGACCGGCGAACTGCTGCGCGACCGCGCGATCCGCCTGCTCGCCGATGCGGAGCTGATCGAGAACGAAGCGTCCGCGCAGGCACTCGAGCCGCACGGCCTCGTGCGCGTGAATGCGCCGATGTCGTTCGGGCTGCACCATCTGTCGCCGGTGCTGCCCGCGTTTCTCGAGCGCTATCCGCGCGTCGACATCGATCTCGTGCTCACCGATCACATCGTCGACATCGTGTCGGGCGGCTTCGACGTCGCGATCCGCATCGCCGAACTGAGCGATTCGACGCTGCGCTCGCGCCGCCTGTGCGCGGTGCGCCGGCCGCTCGTCGCGTCGCCCGCGTATCTCGATCGGCGCGGCCGCCCGACGCATCCGCGCGACCTCGAACAGCACGTGTGCCTCACGTACACCAACCTGCCGACGCCCGAGCACTGGCGCTTCCGTCACCCGGCGTCGGGAGAAGAAGTCGGCGTGTCCGTGCACGGGCGCATCCGCACCAACAACGCGGACGTGATCCTCCCGGCGCTCGTCGGCGGTCACGGCCTCGCGCTGCAGCCCGAGTTCCTCGTGTGGGACGAACTGCAGCGCGGCGCGCTCGAGGAAGTGATGAGCGACTGGAAGATCGCGGACATCAACGTGAACCTCGTCACGCCGCCCGGCATGCTGCGCGCCGCGCGCGTGACGGTGCTACTCGATTTCCTCGCGGAACATTTCTCGCACGCGCCGTGGGCGCTGCCCGCCGCCTGAACGCGTGATGGCCGACGGCAGGCGATCGCCGCAGCCCACGCGGCGATCGCGGCCGGTGACCGTTACTTCGCCGGTACGGCCGGAATCGACTCGTGCGGCGTCGCGGTACGCTGCGGTGCGTTGTGGACCATCGTGTACGCGTAGTCGACGCCCATCCCGTATGCGCCCGAATGCTCCTTCGCGATCGCCATCACCGCGTCGTACGAGTCGCGGCGCGCCCAGTCGCGCTGCCATTCCAGCAGGACCTGCTGCCACGTGACCGGCACCACGCCAGCCTGCACCATCCGCTGCATCGCGAAATCGTGCGCGGCCTGCGTCGTGCCGCCCGATGCGTCGGCGACCATGTAGATCTCGTAGTCGCCTTCGAGCATCGCGCACAGCGCGAACGTCGTATTGCAGACCTCGGTCCACAGGCCCGACACGACCACCTTCTTGCGGCCGTTCGCGGCCAGCGCGTCGCGCACCTTCTGGTCGTCCCACGAGTTCATCGACGTGCGTTCGAGCGTCTTCTGGTTCGGGAACACGTCGAGCAGTTCGGGATAGGTGTGGCCCGAGAAGCTGTCGCTTTCGACGGTCGTGATCGTGGTCGGGATGTTGAAGACCTTCGCGGCCTTCGCGAGCCCGACGACGTTGTTCTTCAGCGTCTGCCGATCGATCGACTGCACGCCGAACGCCATCTGCGGCTGCTGGTCGATGAAGATCAGCTGGCTGTTCTGCGGCGTCAGTACTTCAAGTTTCGGGTTGCTCATGGCGCAAGGTGTCCTGTGAACGAAAAAAGGGGGGCCTGCCTCGACCGTGAAAACGGGAGGAGCCTGAAATGCGTCGGTGCCGGATCGTCATCCGGGCCGAAATATTTAAGCCCCAAACGCGCGGCGCGAACACCCAAGGAATGGAATCGATCCGATTCCTGAACGAATGCCCGTTCGGGGCTGCCCGCCCTTTTTTTCTTCACGCAAACCCGCTACGCTTTCAAGACTCTGACGGCGCCGTTCCGGCGCCGCTCGGCCATCACGAGGCGCACCACCATGAAACCGTATGTCTTCTCGCTGCTCGCCGGCATCCTCGCCGGCGTGATCTACGGCGCGATCGGCGTGAATTCGCCCGCACCGCCGATCATCGCGCTCACCGGCCTGCTCGGCATGCTCGCCGGCGAACAGATCCTGCCCGTCGCGCGCCGGATGCTGTCCGGCCATCGGCTGAACACCGCATGGCGCGACGCGCAGTGCAGCCAGCACATGTTCGGCGCGCTGCCGGGCGGCGCCGCGAACGACCGCAAGCCTTCTTGATCCACCCCATCGCCGCCGGCCGCGCATGACCAACGTCGAGCTGTTCCATTACCTGTTGCTGTTGATCTGCGGCGCGGGCGCCCTCACCTGGCTCGCCGAGCGCGTGTCGATTCCGCCGGCCGTCGTGCTGCTGCTCGGCGGCTGCGTGGTCGCCGTCGCCGGCAAGCGCGTGCCCGACATGGACCCGGCGCTGCTGCTCGCGGCCGTGCTGCCGCCGCTGTTGATGTCGAGCGGGTTCTACACCGCGTGGAAGGAATTCCGGCAGGAGCTCGCGTCGATCGCGTCGCTCGCACTCGGGGCCGTGGCGTTCACGACCGTCGCGGTCGCGCTCGCCGTGCATGCGGCGAATCCCGCGCTGCCGTGGGCCGCGTGCTTCACGCTCGGTGCAATCGTGTCGCCGCCCGACGCGGTCGCCGCGAAGGCGATCCTGCAGCGTCACCCGCTGCCCGTGCGGCTCGTCGCGGTGCTCGAAGGCGAAAGCCTCGTCAACGATGCGTCGGGCCTGCTGCTGTACCAGATGGCCGTATCGGCCGCGCTCGCCGCCACGATCACGACCGCGAGCGCGACCGGCCTGTTCTTCTCGCTCACGCTGATCGGCATCGCGGTCGGCCTCGCATGCGGCCATGCGATGTGCTGGGTGCTGCAGCGCCTGCGCGAACCGATGCTCGGCATCGTTGTGACGTTCGCGATGGCATGGGGCAGCTACGGGATCGCGGAAGCCGTCGACGGCTCGGGTGTGCTGTCGGTCGTCACCTGCGGCCTCGTGCTCGGCGTGCGCCAGCACCGCGTGTTCGGCGCCGACATGCGGATCAAGGCGAAGGCGACGTGGGAAGCGATCGTGTTCGTGCTCGACGCGCTCGTGTTCATCCTGATCGGCCTCGCGCTGCACGCGATCCTCGCCGGCGTGAACCACGAAGGCGCGGTGCTGATGGCCGGCCTGCGGGTCGCGCTGCCGGCGACGGCCGCCGCGATCGGCGCGCGCGTGGTGTGGGTATTCGTCGCGATGTGGCTGCCGGGCCGCCTGCGCGCGCGGCGCGCGGGCCACGCGGCGTGGTCGTGGCGCGAAGCCGTCGTCCTCGGCTGGTCGGGCATGCGCGGCGTCGTGAGCCTCGCGGCCGCGATTGCGCTCCCGGCCAACTTCCCCGGCCGCGACCTGATCCTGTTCAGCACGTTCCTGCTGATCATCGCGACGCTCGTCGTGCAGGGCGGCACGCTCGCGCCGCTGATCCGCGTGCTGAAGCTGCGCCCGGCCGCGCGCCGCACGATGTCCGAACATGCGGTGCGTGCGCACACGTTCGGCGCGGCGCTCGCCGAGCTCGATGCGCGCGAGCAGCGCGGCGCGGGCCTCGAACGCGCGTCGCTCGACCGGCTGCTGACCGAATACCGGAGCCGCGTCGCGTTCAACGAGCACGCACATCGCGACGGCGCGGAGCCTGCGGACGTGCGCGCACGGATGCTGCGCGTCGAGCTCGAGCTGGTCGGCGTGTCGCGAGATGCGTTGCTCGACCTGCATCGCGACGGCCGGGTCGACGACGCGGTACTGCACCGCATAGAATCCGAGCTGGATTTCGAGGAGCTGCGGCTGCAGCGCCTGCTCGAACCTTAACGTCTGGCCTGCCCAGCCCGTCCCCTTTCCCACCTGGAACCGCAATGAGCGAACTCACCGTCGAAGCGAGCATCGGCCCGGTCGATTACCTCGTCCACTTCACCGATGGCGTCCACCAGTGGCGCGCCGACGAACCCGCGGCGCTCGGCGGCGGCGATGCGGCGCCGACGCCCGTCGCGCTGCTGCTGTCGAGCCTCGGCGCGTGCACCGCGATCACGCTGAAGATGTATGCGCAACGAAAAGGCTGGCCGCTCGACGAAGTGCACGTGAAGCTCGCGCACGAATCGGGCAGCGCGGGCAGCACGATCGTGCGCCGCATCTCGCTCGACGGCGACCTGACCGACGAGCAGCGCGAACGCCTGCTGCAGATCGCGAATGCGTGCCCGGTGCACAAGATCCTCACGCACCCGATCACGATCGACACGGCGATCGCCTGAGCATTTCCCGCCACCGCCCGTCACCGCCACCGTCACGAGATTTCCGTTCATGTCCGCCTCGATCAAGACCCTGCTCACGCCGCGCGAAAGCGACATCGGCAACCTCGTCGTGCGCCGCGTGCTGCCCGCGCGCGCCGCGCGCCTCGTCGGCCCGTTCATCTTCTTCGACGAGATGGGGCCGGCCGTGTTGCCGGCCGGGCGCGGCATCGACGTACTGCCGCATCCGCACATCGGGCTCGCGACCGTCACCTACCTGTTCGACGGCTCGCTGATGCATCACGACAGTCTCGGCTTCCGGCAGAAGATCGTGCCGGGCGACGTGAACTGGATGACGGCCGGCCGCGGCATCGTGCATTCGGAGCGCTCGCCCGACGAGGACCGGCCGCGCGAGCAGCCGGTGCACGGCATCCAGACCTGGGTCGCGCTGCCGGTCGAGCATGAAGACACCACACCCGCGTTCGTTCACCATGCGGCCGACACGCTGCCGTCGTTCACGCGCGACGGCGTGACCGTGCGCGTGATCGCGGGCACCGCGTTCGGGCTCGTGTCGCCGGTCGCCGTGTTCTCGCCGACGCTCTATGCGGCTGCGGAATTCGCGTCGGGCGGGCAGCTCGTGCTCGATGCGGAGCACGACGAACGCGGCGTGTATCTCGTCGATGGCGACCTCACCCTCGACGGCACGCCGCTCGCCCCCGCGACGATGGCCGTGCTCGAACCGGGCGCGAGCGTCGCGCTGGCGAGTACGAACGGCGCGCGTGTGATGCTGCTCGGCGGTGCGCACCTGCCGGGCGAGCGGTTCATCGAATGGAATTTCGTGTCGAGCGAGCGCGCGAAGATCGACGCGGCGCGTGCCGCATGGGCCGATCAGACGTTCGGCAAGGTGCCGGGCGAAGAAAACGAATGGACGCGCCAGCCGGCACGCAAGGCATAACGCAACGCGCAACGGGCGACCGAGGCCGCCCGGCGATGCAGGCTCAGCACGGCACGCGGCCCACGACTCCGCCACCCGACTGCGTACACCAGCGCTGTTCCTGCTGAGGCTGGCCCTGCGCTTGCGGCGGCGAGTACGGCACGGCCCTCGCCATGGCAAGCGCCTTGGCCAACTCCTTGGCCTCGACCTGCCGCTGTTGCTCGATCGACGCACGCTGCGCATCGTCCGCCTGCTTCGTCAGCGCAACCAGCCTCGCATACCGGGAATCCCGCGCGTCTTGGAATGGCGGCAGCGGCGGCGGCATCGGCACGGCAGGCGCGGTGCCGCGGTAGCGGGGGATCGACATCTTCGAGGTCTTCCCCCAGATCGCCGCCTCGCCGATATCCCACATCGCCACCCGCATCTCGATCGCGTGTTCATAGCCGCGATCGATCTCGGCCGTCGTGGGCGTGCCCGTCGGCGCGGGAAGCGGCTGCAGGGACGGCGGCAGCGGCTGCAGCGCCGGATGGACGAGCCGCACCCAGCTCACGGCAGCCACCGAGTACTGATACAGGACGCGCTGGTAAGCGTCGAGTATTCTGGCGCGACTGTCGGGCGTGGAGGCCTGGGCGTTCGACACCAGCGCGATGAACGACGTCAGCGTCTGGGTATAGCGGGCGCCTTCTTCCTTCTGCGCCGCCACGCGTTCCGGCTGCGGACCGGACGATGCGGTCAGCATCCCTGCGCACCCTGACAGCGCGGCGACCACGGCCGTGCACACCCCTACCGTTCGAAACGCGATCCGAATGTGATACGACATGGCAGCACCCCGACACAAGACAAACGCCCAATGAATCAATGCGGTGTCCGCCGTCGGCAGCCGCGCCGCTGGACCGCTGGACCCCGAGCGATGGCGCCGGTCAACGGACAGGCAGCCCGACCTTCAGGTTCGAGAGAACGGGCCCGCCTTGGTCGCGGCTGCCCCTTCCGGTTGCAAACCGGCAGGTTCGTCATGCCGAAAGACAGCAGATTGTCTGCCCTCGATCGTGCACGCAAACTCGTTGCCGTCCCTGGCTTTCAGGTTGACGAAGGTATGCGCCCTTCAGTACGGCGGTGGTTTTCCAAATAAAACCGATGCACCGCTCGCGGGGACTATCCGACGGAATGGCCGGAATCGCCAGAAGCCTATGCCCGACGGACTGCGCCAAATGATATAGACCGGTCTAGTTTCATGTCAACCGCGCCTGATTAAAATCCGGCATCCCCTACCCGGCCGCCGTTCCTTCAGGCCTTCAATCCCATCAGCTTCGCGAGCGTCGGCCAGCGATCGAGCAACGCGTCGAACGCGCGGCGCGCCTGTTCGTCGACGTAGCGCTCGGGGTCGAGCGCGGGCAGATGCCGCGCGAGGCCGATCACGTCGTTCGGTTGAGACAGGCGATCGTCGTCGCCTTCGCCAGCTATCGTCACTGTTCGTCGATCCATACACCGTCCGGCGTTTTCACCGCGTAACCCGCGGCCGTCTGCATCGTCACCGTGCCCTCGTTCTCGCCGATCATCCGCGTGCGCGGCAAATCGGCCGCGTATTGCGCGAGCGTCGCACCGGGCTTGAACGGGCTGTTCGACACGAGATTCGACAGCAACTGCGCGAGCGCGAGGAAGCTGGTCGGCTGCTCGATCACGGTCGTCGCGCCGTGGTTGCCGGTGAAGCCGACGAGACGCACGCCGACCGGCCCGTGCACGATGCGTGGCGTCGGAATCTCGCGCAGCCCCGCGATCTGGTTCTTGTCGCCGCGCAACGCGGCGCCGTGCTCGGGCACGAACACGATCACCGCGCGGCGGCCCGATTGCGCGATCAGGTCGGCGAGACGGTCGAAGTCGGTCATCATTTTCGTCGCGCGCTGCGGATACGAGTCGATGCTCGTCAGCGCGCTGCCGACGACGCGGTTGCCGTCGTGCAGACTGATCGTGTTGTAGTACAGCGCGACCGGCCCCGGCACCGACGCGCGCTGCGCGTACCAGTTCGCGAGCGTCGCATAGTCGTCCTTGATCGCCGAGCCGTCGAACGCATGCATCGCGACCGGCGCGGCCGCGTTCGAGATCATCGGCGCATCGGCCACGCCGATGTTGTCGTGGATCACCTGCAGGAAGTTGTCGAAATGGCCGTCGTGGTTCAGCAGCGACTGCACCGTATAGCCGGCGCCCGCCAGTTGCGAGAACAGGTGGCACTGCTGCGGTGCGGGCTTGTACAGGTCCGCATGCGCTTCCTGCCCGCAGCTCGCGCGCAGCACGCGGATCGCGGCCGGCCCGCTGTAGCTCGCGGCCGTGCTGAAGTTCGTGAACAGGTAGTCGAAGTGGCTCAGCATCGGGTGATTGCGCACCTTCGCCGCATCGAGATCGTCCCACGACAGCGAGCAGATGTGCAGCACGATCACGTCGAACTGCGCGGCCGGATCGCTGCCGAGATGGCCGAACGCGACCTGCCGCTGCGACTCCTGCGCGCGGAACGTCGCGAGCGCCGCGTTGTGATCCTCGGGCTGGTCGACGCGCGTGGCGCCCGCCACGTTCGCCTGCGGCTGGGCCGGCGCGACGACGCGCGCCATCAGCCCGCTGCCGGCCTGCCACAGCGGCATCACCACCAGCACGGCCACCACGAACGTCGCGACGCGCAGCCAGCGATTGACGATGAAATAGACGATCAGCACGCCGACGATCGTCAGCGCCAGCACCGGCGGCAACAGGCGCGGCAGCAGCTCCATCCAGTAGTCGAGGCGGAACGTGCTGACTTCGCGCGCGGCCTCCGCGAGACGGGCGAGCGACGGCGCATGCAGCTCCCGCGCGAGCAACGGCACCGCGATCGCGACCGCCACGACCTGCCGGACGATGCGCCATGCGCGCGACCGGATCGGCGCACTCGCCACGAGCACCACCGCGAACGCGAGGTTCGCGAGCCAGAACGGCTGCAGGCGCCCGGTCGCGAACAGCGCGAACTTCAGGATGAAATACAGATTCCAGAACGTCATCTAACCCACTCCATGATGCGCACCGCGTCAGTCGCGCGCGCGATCGAGTTTCGGCGCGAGCATCGCCTGCACGCCGCGCGCCGCACCCTTCCACATTCGTACATAGCCGTCCAGCCCGATCCGCAGCACTTCCTTGAGCCCACCGAGCGGCGTGTCGGGCCGCGCGCCTTCGTGCCAGTCGAGCCATGCGTCCGCGCGGCCGAACGTGCATTGCACGAGCTGACGTTCCTGTTCGAGCGTCAGTTCCTCGAAGCTGACGCCGACATGAGTCGGCGTCACCCGCGTCACGCGCACCGGGAACGGGAACGCCCGGTCGCCGCGCGTCACGCACACCGTCAGCGTGTCGCCGGCGGCGAGCGGCAGCCCCGGCACCGCTTCGAGCCCGAGGCCGCCCGTCGAATAGTCGCTCGTGAAGCATGCGGCCGTCGAGCCGTCGGCGAGCAGCAGCATCGCCGGCACGCGCATCGCGATCCGGTGCGTGACGCGCACCTGCTTGGTCTCGCGCGCGACGGCCAGCGCCGCACCGAGCATCGCGAGGTTGTACACGGTCCAGCCGAGCGTGATCAGGATCGTCGATGCCTCGTCGCCCTGGTCGGCCACGAGCCGCCACAGGCCGGCGACGATCGCGAGCACGTTCAGCGCGAACAGCACCAGATACGGCTTCGACGTCGACCAGTCGACGTAGCCTTCGTCGATCTTGCCGCCCTTGTCGGTCACGTTGAACTTGCCGTGCTTCGGGCTGAAGAACGCGACGGTGGTCGGCAATGCGATGTACCACGCGAGCACCGATTCGTAGACCTCGGCCCAGAACGAATGCCGGTAGCGCCCCTGCATCCGCGAGTTCGCGACGTTCGCGAGCACGAGGTACGGGATCACGTAGCTCGCGAGCGCGAGCGACGACGCGTTGATGAAGTACAGATGGAAGAACAGGTACGCGAGCGGGATCGTCAGGAAGATCAGCCGCGGAATCCCGTAGAAGAAATGCAGCATCGCGTTGCCGTAGCAGATCCGCTGGATCAGGCCGAGCCCGCGCCCGAGGAACGGGTTGTCGATGCGGAAGATCTGCGCCATCCCGCGCGCCCAGCGCGTGCGCTGCTTCACGTGGCCCGCGAGGCTTTCGGTCGCGAGGCCGGCCGCCTGCACGGTCGGCAGGTACGCCGACGTATAGCCGCGCCGATGCAGCTTGAGCGCCGTGTGCGCGTCCTCGGTCACGGTCTCGACCGCGACGCCGCCGACCTCCTCCAGCGCACTGCGCTTGAGCACCGCGCACGAGCCGCAGAAGAACGTCGCGTTCCACAGGTCGTTGCCCGACTGCACGAGGCCGTAGAACAGGTTGCCCTCGTTCGGGATCTCCCGGAACGTGCCGAGGTTGCGCTCGAACGGATCGGGCGAGAAGAAATGGTGCGGCGTCTGCACCAGCGCGCACTTCGGGTCGCGCAGGAACACGCCCATCGTCGTCTGCAGGAACGAGCGCGTCGGCACGTGATCGCAATCGAAGATCGCGATGTACTCGCCGTGCGTCTTCGGCAGCGCGCGGTTGATGTTGCCGGCCTTCGCGTGGAGATTGTCGTCGCGCGTCAGGTAGTCGATGCCGGCCTCGGCCGCGAATGCCGCGAACTCGGGGCGCCGGCCGTCGTCGAGCAGGTATACGCGCAGCTTCGCGCTCGGCCAGTCGATGCTCTGCGCGGCGAACACGGTCGGCTTCACGACCGACAGCGGCTCGTTGTAGGTCGGGATATAGACGTCGACGGTCGGCCACGTGTCCGGATCGTCGGGCAGCGGCACGATCGGCCGGTCGAGCGGCCACGCGGTCTGCACGAAGCCGAGCAGCAGGATCATCCACGTATAGGCTTCGGCGCCGTACAGCAGGTAGCCGGCGACGGCTTCGACCGGGCTGCGGAAGTCGAGCGTCTGGGTCGTGCGCCACCACACGTAACGCACCGTCGCGAGCAGCGCGAGCGACGCGAGCGCGAGGGTCGGCAGATGGCCAGGCAGGCGGCGCAGCGCGAGCGCGAGCACCGCGACGATCGCGAAGAACGCGAACTGCGCGCCGGGCATCAGCGGCGACATCCCGGCCGCGGCCCACAGCATCGCGCCGGCCACGAGCAGCAGCGGCGTGAGCCAGCGGCGCCGGCCGACGCCGTTCGCGCGCGCATCGAGCCAGCCGCCCCAGCGCACCCACGGCAAACGCTCGAGCATCGCGTTGATGCGCCGGCCGACCGCGCGCCCGGCCACGTAGACGGGCACCACGAACGTGTCGAACCACGCGAGCGGATCGCGCGCGGGCCGTCCGTCGGCCGCGCGCGGCGCGCGCACGATCGCGCGCCACAGCCATTCGCGCATGCTGAGCGGCTGCAGCACGCCCCAGTCGTGCGCGAGCCGCAGGAACGCGACGCGCACCCAAAGGCGCACATGATCGGGCCGGCCGGGCGGCGGTGCGTGGAAGAACAGCCGCACGAACCAGTCGACCCGCGTGCGTTGCGCCGGCAGCCCGATGCCGCGCGCGCACCAGTCGGCCGCGCGACGGCCGAACGCACGCAGTCGCGACGCGAGCGTGGCGTTCATCGCATGGCTCCGGCGCGGCCGGCGACGGCCGCCGTCAGCCACGTATCGACCCAGTTCGCGACGCCGTTCAGGTCGTGCGACGCCTGCGAATACGGCGCGTCGTCGAAGATCCAGCTGCCGCGTGCAAGCGCTTCGGGCACCGCCGCGTCGACGTGGATGCGTTGCTCGAGCATCGACGCCGGCCCCGCGACCGCGCGCAGCATCGCCAGCGCGTCGCGCTGCATGTCGCGCGCCGGGTTCAGCCGGTTCACGACGATCTGCAGCGCGCCGCGGCCGGCTCGCAGCGCGCCGAGCCGCGCGGCCGTCGTCGCGCACGCGACCGGCTCCGGCGGCACGACGACGAGCGCCAGGTCAGCGCACCGGATCGCCTGTTCGGCCTGCGGCGACGGATAGCGCGCGGTGTCGACCAGCACGACGCCGTCGGCCGGCAACGCGATTTCGCCGAGCGCGCGCGACAGCCAGGCCGGATCGGCCACGAGCCGCGCATCGCACGCGGCGGCGCCGGCCGCATCGACTTGCCCGTACGGCACGAACAGCACGCCGTCGGCGTTGCGCCACGTGTGCGCGTGCCACGGTTCGGCGCCGCCCAGCAGGCTGTGCGCCAGACCGTGCTCGGCCAGCGTATCGAGGCCGAGCGTCGCGCCCATCAGGTTCTGGGCATCGAATTCGACGGCCACGACCGGCCGGCCGCGGCGCGCGAGCAGCACCGCGAGCGCGGCGGCGAGCGTCGTGCGGCCCGCGCCGCCCGTCGTCGACGTGAGGGCGATCGTCTTCATCGTGCCACCTTGCTGTCGCGAGTGTCGGTTTCGTCGGCGTCGGCGCCGCCGAAGCCCGGCAGCAGACGGCCGCGCAGCGCGACCGGCACGAGCTCGCACGGTACCGCGTCGCGCCGGTCGATGCCGCGCGGCGCATGGAAGCCGCGGCCAATGCCGAGGTGCTGCGCGACGATCCACACCGGTACCGCAATCACGATACCGACGAGGAAACCGATGACGAGTTCGGCGATCATGCGTCCTCCTGCTTGCGCAACGGCATCGCGCTGCGGACGGCGCCGCGCGCCCGCGCGGCGGAAATGACGGGGTCCGGCGGCGACGCGTCGACGGCGATGGGCACGGACGCCTGCGGCACACCGATCGCGTCGAGCGCGACGACGGTATCGATCGCGTCGATCGCGTCGCTCACCTCGCCCGCATCGGGCAAGGCTGCGCCGGGTTCGACGGGCGCGGCTGCTGCGCGTGCGGCGCCCGCCGGCCGCGTCGCCGCGAACAGGTCGCTGTAGTCGGCGATCGGCGCGCGCCGGTTCTCGGCCTTCAGCGCGTCGAGCTCGGTGTCGATGCTGCCCTGCCCGAGGCACACGACGCGGTCGGACAGCGTATCGACCGGCACCTCGAAGATCCGCGCGAGCGCGTCCTCGGCGTCGACCGGCTCGCAGGCGAACAGGAACACGAACAGGTGCCCGGCATCGGCCGTCACGACGTCGCCCGCGCGGCGCGGCCGGCAGTGCCGCAGCGCGTCGACGTGCGATACGCCCGGCAACAGCGTGAGCTTCGCGAGCGTGTGCGGTAGCGCGAGCACCGCGCCGCGATCGAGCACCGCGCGAATCCGCTGGCAGAACGCGCCGACCGGCAGATAACCGAGCACCGAATCGCCGAGCGCAGCCGCGAGCGCCGCGCGGTAGTCGGCCGCGACGGGCCGTGCGTAG
Source organism: Burkholderia sp. E168m22 (assembly GCF_001319805.1). Taxonomy (NCBI): domain Bacteria; kingdom Pseudomonadati; phylum Pseudomonadota; class Betaproteobacteria; order Burkholderiales; family Burkholderiaceae; genus Burkholderia; species Burkholderia sp. E168m22. The sequence goes on along the minus strand of NZ_BBSK01000014.1, from coordinate 211,175 downwards.
AGCTGGCCGTGCAGCGCGTGCACGGCGGCCTGCATCCGCGAGACAGGCAGGTCGCGCGCGACGACCCGGTTCGCGCCGACGCTCAGCACGAGCATCTCGAACTGCTGGCGCAGCACCTCGCCGCGCTCGACGACCGCGATCTTCAGCGCGCCGCCGCACTGCCGGCGCAGCGCGTGCACGTCCGCGCACAGCGCTTCGAGCTGCGCGTGCGAGCGGAACACGAGCACCGCGGTCGCGGCCTGCGCACTCGCGCACGCGGCGACGACGGCCGCGTTGTCGTCGACGATCTCCCAGCCGTCCGGCACGCGGCTTGCGCCGTCGAGCACCGCGCGGCTGACCACCACGCGATCCTCGTCGCTCGCGAGCTTCATCCGGCGTGCCGGCTCGGTCGCGCCGCCATCGACGCTCGCCGACAGCCGGCCGCCCGGTGCGAAGCGCAGCGGCCGCACCTCGCCGGCCGCGAGCGTGTCGCCCGCGCGCCAGAAATCGACCACCCACAGCAGTTCGCCATGCGTGCGCTGCAACTGCGCGACGCCCGAACAGATTCCGTGGAAGCCGCTGCGCGGCGTGCGATCGGCATCGCGCACGAGCGGCGCATCGTCGGCGCGCGCGTCGCCGCCCGCGCGGGTCGCTTCAGGGTCGAGCAGCAGCACGAGCGCAATCCGGCGCGTGCGGCACCAGTCGGCCAGCGCGTGCGCTTCGTCCGCGAGCGCGACCGGATTGTCCCAGCTGAACCAGCGCTGGGCGCCTTCGACGAAATACAGCGAACGCGCGTGAAATCCATAGCGCTTCATCGCGCGCAAGCCGCCGGTCAGCCGCGCGAACGGGCCCGGCGCCGCGCGGCGCGGTGCGTTGCCAGCTGCGCCGGCGTCGGCACCGTCGTCGGCCGGCTCGACCGCAGCCGGCATCGCCAGCACGTTCAGGTTGCGCGGCCAGCCGGCCGGCTGCACGCCGCCCGCGAAGCCGAGCGACGCCATCTGCGCGGCGACGCGCGCCGGATCGCGCGCCAGCACGATCGTGACGTCGCGCGTGCGCGCCTGACGCGCGCTTTCCCAGACGAGCGTATCGCAGGCCGGCGTACCGCCGGCCGCGTAGATCGCGTAAAGGCCGCCGGCTTCCAGTTGCGTCCAGGTATCGGGCAGGCCGTCGATCGCGAGCCGGCTCAAGGCGCCGGCACGGCCGCCCGCCGGCCTCATGCGCAGCAGCGCGCGCAGGCGATCGGCCAGGCTGGCGGCGCCGGGCGCGGAGCGGGTGGCATCGAATTCCGTAGTCACGGCGTTCCCCTAGTAATCCGAATAAAGCCGCACGGGCGTCGGCGTGACGAGCCAGCTGCGCGACGCACGCGCGTCGAACGCATAACGCAGATACACGAGCGCCGAGCTCGGCGCATAGTCGTGCGACCGGTCGATGTGCAATTGCGCGCCGACGCTCAGGTGCGGGTTCACACGATATTCCGCGATGCCGTTCACGCCGTACGAGAACGACACGCCGCGCGTCGAGCTGCCCGCGTACACGAAGCCGGCCGCCACCTGTTCGGCGCGCTGGCCGGAAAGCGTCGGGTAATACAGCGAATCCTTCTCGTAGCTGTTCGAGATCCCGCCCGTGACGGTCAGGTCCCACGACAGCGCATCGTGCCGCCCCGCCCATTCGATCGGCACGCCGAGCGACAGATAGCGCTGCGGACTGTAGTAACCGCCCTGCCCGTACGTGTAGTAGCGCAGGTTCTGCGCGTAGTGCCACGCATTGCCGACCAGCCCCGTGCTGACCTTCATCGCCGCGCGCTCGTACACGGGCACCGTGAAGCCGGTGCGCAGCGTGACTTCCGCGTTGCGTTCGACGTTACGGCCCGACAGCACGCCCGCGCCGAGCTCCGCGAACAGGTTCGTGCGGCCGACGTCGACCGACGCGCGCAGGTTCACGCCGTCGCGGCGCACGCCGCCCCACACCGCGCCCGTCCACGGGTCGCGCATCCCCGCGTACGACAGCACGCTGCTCGTTTCCGGCCGCCGCGACGCATTCACGGAGAAGCTCGCCAGGCCCGCGTCGAAGCGATAGCGCACGCCGCCGACGAGGTAATGCACCGGGAAGCCGAGCGGCGACGTGCCGAGATCGACGCGCCATGCATCGGACAGATAGCCGGCGCCGAGCGCGACGCCCGTCGTCGACTGGTGCAGCGAGCCCGGCGGATTCGCGATCAGCGCGGCGGCCTGCGGATTCTGCTGGAACGGCGGCGGCAGCCCGTTCGACGCCCTGAGCCCCGCGTACGTGCCGAACGTCTTGAGCGAATACGCGTCCGGCACGCTCGTATCGAGCGTGCCCGGATCGAGGTGCACGGTGTCGACCTGCGCGAACACGTGCCCGTCGTAGCGGATCGGCAGTTGCATGTAGATCGGCACCTGCTGCGCGCGATACGACGAGATGCCTTCGTCGCCCGACTTGTACGCGGGTATCCAGCCGGTCTCGATCTCGGGATTGCGCCGCTGCTGCAGATCCGCGAACGCGGCCTGCGCGGGCGTCAGCCCGTCGCGGCCCGGGCTCACGCCCGTCGCGCGTTCCTGCGACTGCGACAACCGGTACAGCGACGCCGCGTCGTCATAGCGGCCCTGCGCCTCGGCCACGCGCCCGGCCGCGACCGTCACGTCGGCGCGGGCCGGATACGCGGCCTGCAGCCGCTCGGTCACCTGCGCGGCTTCGTCCGGCCGGCGCAGCGCGTTCAGGCGACGCACGGCCGACAGTTGCGTGTCGACATCGTCGTCCGGTGTGCGGGCCAGCACAGCCTGCACGCGCTCGCGCGCGCCGGCACGGTTGCCGCTGTCCTCGTCGATCCGGGCCAGCGCGAGCTGCGTATCGGCGTCGTCCGGCGTGCGCGCCACGACCGGTGCGAGCGCATCGCGTGCGGCATCGTAATGGCCCTGCGCGCGTTCGAGATCGGCGAGTTCGAGCGCATAACGCTTGTCCGCGCGGCCGGCCGGGCTCGCGCGGTCGAGCAGCGTGCGCGCCTGCGCATAGTCCTGTCGCGCGATCGCGTCGTCGGTCTGCCGCAGCACGAGCCGCAGCGACTGATCCTCCAGTCGCGCCGTCTGCGCGGGCGTCAGCGAAGGATCGCCGCGCAGCGTATCGAGCCACGCGGCGAGCGCGTCGTCGCGCCCCGCGCGGCCGAGCAGATCGCCGTAGCGCAGCCGCACGTCCGCGTCGGCGTCGCGCGGATGCGCGGCGATCCAGTCGCGCAGCGGCGCGAGGCCGCGCTCCGGTTCGCCCGCGTCGATCCACTGCGTGCCGATCGCGGCGAGCATGTCGGGATCGTCCGGCGCGCTCGCCTGCGCATGCGCGAGCGTGGCGGCGAAGGCCGCGCGGTCGCCGCGGGCATGTGCGCCGCGCGCGTCGGCCAGCGCGCTTTCGGCATCGAGCTTGCGCGCCAGCGCGCGCATCCCGTCCGAACGGTGCGCGTCGTCGACCGGTGCGAGCACGGCCTGCGCGCCGGCGACATCGTCGAGCGAATTACGGTACAGCGCGCTCGCGTAGCGCATCTCCGGCGTATCGCTCAGCGCCAGCCCGTCGTCCATCACCGTGCGGCCGAGCTGCGGCAACCCCATGTCGCGATACAGGCGTGCAAGCGCGAAACGCGTCCACGGCGCATCGGGCGCCGCGCGCACAGCCGCCTCGTAGCGTTGCGCGGCCGGCCCGCGCGCGCCCTTGTCGGCCAGCGCGCGTGCCTCGTTCGCGAGCACGTCGCCACGCAGGCCGTCGAGCGCGCGGCGATCGTCGGCGCCCGTCACGCGCCCTTGCAGCGCATCGAGCAATGGGCCGATCCGGTCCGCGCGGCCGGTGTTTTCATACAGCGTGGCCGTATCGCGCACGGCCGACAGGCTCGGCGAGCGCGCGGCCAGCAAGCCGCGCAGCAACGGCTCCGCCTGTGTCCAGTCGCGCTGCGCGAGCAGCGCATCGGCGAGCTGCAGCTTCGCGTCCGGGTTGTCCGGCTGCATCGCGAGCGCCGCACGCGCGGCGCGCTCGGCATCACGCGGGCGGCCCGCACTGGCCGCTTCGCGGCCTTGGGCGAGCAGCCCCCAGAACTGCGCGGTACGCGCGAGGCCTTGCCATTTGCCGCGCTGGTCGGTCGCACGCGCCGCGGCCCGCGTAAACAGCGCGCGCGCTTCGTCGTGCCGCCCTTCGCGCAGACGCAGCAGGCCGAGCCCGCCCAGCGCATCGGCGTCGTCGGCTCGCGCCCGCGCGGCGCGCGCGAGCAGCGGGTCGGCGGCGGCCAGGTCGCCGCGCGCCAGCGCCTGCAACCCGCGCTGCTGCGCGATGTAGTCGGGATCGCGTTCGAGCCGGCGTTGCGCGTCGCGCTGCTGGTCGAGGCCGGCGGCGCGATCGCGGAATTCGGTGTCGTCCGGCGCGAGCGCGAGATACGCGTGCAGCGCATCGAGATACGCGGGATCGCTGCCGGCCGACTGCAGCACGCGCCGCCACAGCGCCATCGCTTCCGTATGGTCCGCGTCGGCGCGCTTCGCGAGCGACCATGCGATCCGGTTCGCTTCCGCGCGCGTGTCGTCGCGCTGGTTCAACAGCCGCGCGAGCGCCATCGATGCGCTCGTGTCCCGCGGATCGGCGGCGACCGCGCGGCGCAGCGCGGCGATCGCCGGCTGGCGCCCGCCCGGCGCATTCGACACGATCTGGTAATACTCGGCGCCGAGCGCGCCCGACGGCGCGCCGTTCGGAAACAGCGCGACGATCCGTCGGGCCGCCTCATCGGCGCGGCCGCTGCGCGCGAGCAGCCGGATCTGCGCCATCTCGCCGCGCCCGCTCGTCGCGACGCGGTATTCGTCAGCCACCCGTTGCGTGGCAGGCGCATTCGGCGACTGCGCCTGCAGCCGCGCCAGCGACGCCTGCGCGCCTTTCGCGTCGCCGAGCCGCAGCAGCACACGCACCTGTTCGGCCAGCAGCTCGGGATCGCCCGGCGCGATCAGCAAGCCCTTGCGCAGCGCATCCCGCGCGAGGTCGTCGCGATGCTTGATGCCCCACATCCGCGCGGTGTCAAGCTCGCGCCGCGCATCGGCGGCGGCCGAGGTCGCCGGAGTCGCTGGGTTCGCCGGGTTCGCGATCGCCGCGCCGGAGGCGGCGCCTGGCGCCGCCGCGCACACCGACGACGCGAGCCACGCGAATCCCGCGACGTGCGGCGCCGCGCACTTCAGCGGGCGGCGCACGAACGGCCTCCCCAGCGGGTGTCGAGCGTGCCGTCCGCCCCGAACCGGTAGCGGCCGTCGCGCCAGCCGAGGCCGAACAGCGTCAGCACGCTCGTGTAATAGCCGGGCGCCGACTGGCGCGCGAGCGTATCGACGCGGGCCGCCTGGGCATCCGCGAGCGCGTGCTGGCCGCGTGCGTCGAGAAACGGCACGGCGGCCGCGGAGAAGCCGCCGTTGCCATCGTTCGGCCCGGCGACGCCCGTCGTCGTATCGACCTTCTCCGGCGGCGCGCCGTGCGCGGCGACATGGTCGGCGAACGGCGCGAACTTCGCGAGCAGCGGCGCGGCGAGCGGATCGGCGTGGTCCAGCATGCCGGCCCACAGGTACACGCGGATCGCGTTGTACGCGCTTTCCGCATGGGTCTGCGGATCGGGCCCGAAACCGTTGCCCGCGCGATACAGCGCCCAGTCGGGCGAAAAACCTTTCGGCGCGGTGTCGAGCAGCACGCGAGCGGTGCTGGACGCCAGCGCGGCCCAGCGACGGTCGTCGGGCAGCCGTGCGCCGAGCGCGCGAATCACCTGCGGCGGCGAATAGCTCGGATTCACGCGCCATTGGCCGTTGGCCAGCTTGAACCCGGTCGGGCCCGGCAGCAGCGTGAGGCCGAGGCCCGGCACGGTCGCCGTCTCGGCGTCGAGCACGCGCTTCGCGAGCAGCGCGCCGCGCGCCGTATAGCTGCGCTCGTGCCACAGCCGCCCGGCCTCGACGAGCGCATACGCGATCCACAGGTCGGCGTCCGACGCCGGGTTCGCGTCGAGCACGCGCCACGCGCCGTCGGGCGCGCGGCCCCACAGCCACGCCGGCAGGTGCGCGCTCAGGTCGCCCTGCGCGAGGTTGTTCTCGGTCCATGCGAGGATCGTGTCGAACATGCGCCGGTCGTTCGCGACCAGCGCGAAGAAAAGTCCATACGCCTGTCCCTCCGATACCGTGCGCGAATCGGCCGAGCCGACGTCGATCACGCGGCCGTCGGCCGAGATGAAATCACGCTTGAACGCGTCCCAGCGCGGCCACGCCGCGCTGCATCCCGTGCTCGCCGCATCGGCTGCACCGGCCGCCGCCGCGTGCGTGCGCGTGGCCATGCCGGCCGCCGCGCACGTCACCGCGACCGCCAGCGCGAGCGTCGCGCCGACACGTCGCGCCGGCTGCGTTGCCCGTCGCTTCGTCATTGCCCGCGCCATCCGTTACATCCCCCGGCGACGCGCGGCGATTCGCTGCAGCACGCTGAACACGCCGAGCGCGAGCAGCAGCCCTGCGACGACGCCGACCGCGCCGAGCAGCACCGGATGCCGCGCCGCCTCCGTCCACACGCGCGCATACCACGGCACGAAGCCGACCACGTAAGGCTCGCCGACCCGCAGGCTGTCGACCTGCCCCGGCCGAACCAGCGCGAGGTCGCCCTGCAACTGCGACACGAGCCCGCCGCTCTCGAACACGTCGAGCAGATCGCCGAGGCGCGGCTGGTCGGTCGCCGTCAGCGCGACGACGCTGCGGCCGCGGCTACCGGGCAGCTCGAACCCGGCGAGCGCCGCGAGCGGGCCCGTCTGTTCGATATGCGCGCCGCCGTCGGCGAGGCCCACGCCGTTGCGCCAGCGCTCCTTCACCGTGAATGCGACGCGCGTCGCGCCACCGGCGCCCGCGCCGCCCTGCTCGCCGATCGCGAGCGGCAGCGCCGCGCGCCATTGCGCGAGCAGCGGCGACGCCGGCGAGCCGTCGATCACGAGCAGATCCTTGTGCCCCGACAGCGCGGCGACGTCGCCGGGCCGCGCCACCTGCACGCGCAGCGCCGGGAAGCCGGTCCATTCACCCATGTGGCCGAGCATCGTCAGGTAGGCCTCGAGTTCCTGCGGCGACGGCCGGTCGGGCAGCACGACGGCCGTCTGCGACAGGTCGGCGAAGCGCGTGAACGGGAAGCCGCTGTTCGCGAAGAACGCGAGGTTCGGCAATTGCGCGTAATGGACGAAGTGCGAGAAGTCGATCGTCGAATCGGGATCGATCGCCGCGCGTTGCGGCTCGGTGGCCGTGCTCGAACACAGGCCCGTCTTCTGCGAATCGAGCGTGAAGCGGAACTGCAGCTGGTTGCCGCTGCCGACGCGAAACGCGGGAATGTCGACGTCGCTCGTCACGCGCCCTTCCGGCACCGCCAGCAGCGGCAGCTGCATGCGGCCGTGCGCATCTTCGGCATGGGCCGGCCCGAGCCGGTACGACTTCACGAGCTGATCGTTGATCTCGACCGCGAGCGTCGAATTGTCCTGCACGGTCGGCGCCGTGTAGCGGTAGCGCAGCGTGATCGGCACGCCCGCGCCGTTCCATGAATGCAGATCGGCCGGCACGCGCAGGTTCAGCCGGATCGCGTCGGGCGTCGTGCCGCGCACCTCCAGCTGACGCGGATCGTTCACGAGTTCGCGGAACGCGATCGGCCGGTTCACCGGCAGCCAGCGCGGCGCGTCGTACGGCTTGCGCGGCGCGCCCAGATCGACGTGCGCGACCGTCGCCGCCTGCCCCGACAGCGCCGCGCGGCCGAGCACGAGCGTCGCGACCGCGTCGTCGACCTCGGCCGCCGTGCGGCCCGTGACGACCAGCAGCTTGCGGCCCGGCGCGGCCGGGTTGTCCGCGACCGCGAGCAGCGGGCCATTGATCGGCGGCAGCGCGAGACCGGCCGGCAGCGTCGCGGCCGTGCCGACCACGACGGCCTGATCGTCGGCCGGCAGCGTGGTCGATACCGGGAAGCGCGCATGCCGGTAGTCGGCCAGCGCGCCGAACCACGATGCGAGCACCCCCGCGCTGCGCAGGGTGGCCGAATCGGGCGTGGCGGGCAGCACGAACGGCAGCCGCAGGCGGCCGTTGTCGCGCCGGTCGAAAAACGGCGCGGGCAGCAGCGCGAGATCGTTCGGCAGGCGCACCGGCGATTCGTCTAGGATCAGTTCGCTCGTCGGGCTCACGTCGGCCCACAACGCCGAATTCGTCGGGTCCTCGCAGTGGTCGAGCGTGTAATGCGCGATCAGGCGCAGGCCGATCTGGTTGAAATCCGAAAAGTAGCGCGGATCGATCGGAATCTCTTGCGTCACCGTGCGGCCCGCACGCGCGGCATCGAACGGGACGGTCGCGATCACCTCGCCGTTCACCGACACCTTCAGGTGCGACAGCGGAAAGACCAGCGACGGCGAATACGCGTAGGTCAGGCGCAAGCGCGCGCCCGTGATCACGCGGTCGAGCCGCACGCCGGCGTTGATCGTGCGTGCGTCGTCGGCGCCGCGCAGGCGCAGCGGATCGAACGCGCCGAGCGATGCGAACGGCATGCGCACGGTCGTCGCCGGCAGGCCGGCGGCCGGCGCGCTGGCCCCAGTCGGCGCGGCCGGAGCGGTCGCGAGCACCGCCGCTGGCGCTGCATCCGGCGCCGCCGCGTGATCGGCGGCGGCCGTCGAAGCGGCGGCCGGCACCGCCGGCAGCGGCGCGGCCGACAGCGCGGCCGTGTGGAAAGCGCCGGTCATCGCGGCAGCCAGAACGAACAGCGACACGGCCGGCTTCATGCGCCGCTCCGCTTCGTCACGATCGTCCGGTCATCCTGCGCGTCGAAACCGACGCGCGCAAAGCAGCTATGCCCGTGAGTGCACATCCCCTCTGCTTCCCCTCATTTATGGCCTGATTGCATTTATCGGAACGACGCGGCGGATCATTCAACGACCGGTTCGTCGCGCTGGGGAACGCCTGGCACCGGCGGCCGCCCATTTGTCACACTATCTCAAAAATAGAACAAAACTCACCGTGATTCGCGACTGAGAAGCGAAAAAATCTCAATTCGGTCGGAAATGCCGCACAGGAAGAGTGAATGGCAAGAATTGCGCCGTTGCCGCCGGATGGCTGGAACGGCATACTGCCGGCGCGGTACGGCTGGCCGGGCACCGGCACCGTTGCGTTGCGAACCACCCGGCACGCGCTGCCGCGAGCGGCGCGTATGCTACCGCAAGCGCGCGCCGAGCGATGCACTTTTTCACGGAAAACTGACTTGAATCAAACCGCCGACGCCGCCACGCCGTCCCCCGACACGTTGTTGCGCATCATCGCCGCGCAAGCCGAAATCGCGAAACTCGGCCTCGACCTCGGCAGCGTGATGGCCTACGTGGCCGAACAGGTGCCGCAGCTCACCGGCGCGAGCGCCGCCGCGGTCGAATTCGCCGAAGGCGACGACATGGTGTACCGCGCCGCGTCGGGCACGGCCGCCGGGATGCTCGGCCTGCGGTTGCGGCGCTCGGGCAGCCTGTCGGGCCTGTGCGTGCAGCAGGGCGAGTTGCTGCACTGTATCGATTCGGAAACCGACCCGCGCGTCGATCGCGACGCATGCCGCCGGGTCGGCCTGCGCTCGATGCTCGTGATGCCGCTCACGCACGCCGACACGACGGTCGGCGTGCTGAAGGTGATGTCGCCGGACGTCGACGGTTTCTCACCGGCCGACGCCGGCACGCTGCGGCTGATGGCCGAACTGATCGCCGCCGCGATGTTCCACGCGGCGCGCAACGAAGCGAACGAGCTGTACCTGCGCGCGACGCACGACGCGCTCACGGGCCTGCCGAACCGTGCGCTGTTCTACGACCGCCTGCGCCAGTCGATGCACACGGCGCTGCGCGCGAGCGGCCGACTCGGCATTCTCAACATCGACATGGACGGCCTGAAGCCGATCAACGACGGGTTCGGCCACCGCGCGGGCGACGCCGCGCTGCGCGAGGTCGCCACGCGGATGCAGGCCGCGGTGCGGCGCTCGGACACGGTCGCGCGCATCGGCGGCGACGAATTCGCGGTGATCCTGCCGAACCTCGGCACCCGCGACGACGCCCAGGTGCAAAGCATGCGGCTCGCGCGGCGGGTCGGCGAGCCGTTCGAATTCGACGGGCATGCGCTGCGGCTCGGCGTCAGCGTCGGCATCGCGATGCTGCCGGACGACGGCACCGACATGAACGCGCTGATCGAGCATGCGGACCAGGCGATGTACGAAGCCAAGCGCACGCGATCGCGGCGCACCACGCACGCATGACGGCTGGCGCGCGCCGGCCGGGCTGTTCCCACCGATAGCCGGCTTGCGCCGGCGCTAGCCGATGGGCGACACCGCGACCGCGATCCCGACGACGAGCCACTGCACGATCGCCACGAGCACGGCGGCCCGGCACAGCCCGACCGCGCCGCGCACGCGCGCGTCGAGCGTGCGCCCGACCTTCGCCGCATCGATCCAGCCCAGGTCGGCGAGCGCGCGGTCGAGCGCCGCGAGCGGGCCGTCGACCGCCCCGTCGCCGTCCACCGCCCGCGCGAGCGTGGCAAACAGCCGCCGATCGATCGCGATGCGCACCGCGTACCACAGCGCCGCGATCCCCGCCCCCGTGCTGACGACGGCCAGCAGCACGCGGGCAAGCGTCGGCGCCGCCCAGCCCGCCGCGATCCACCCGCCCGCGCCGGCCGCGACCAGCGCTGCCGCGAGCGCCCATGCGCCCGCATCGAGCGCGCCGCGCGCGGCGGCAATCCTGAACGGAACGGACGGATCGTGCATCATCCCTGCCCCGCGTCGCGCCGGCGATCGATCCACTGCTGCAGCACGGCCACGCTTTCATCCGACCATACCGCGTGCGGCCGCACCGCACGCACCGCGGCCAGCGCGTCGCGCGCATCGGCCAACCCGCGCCGCGCGGCGACCCACGCGGCCGCGCACAGCACGCTGCGCCCGTAGCCGAGTGCGCAGCACACCAGCACGTCGCGCCCTTCGCCGTGCAGGCGTTCGAGCGCCGCGACGGCCTGCGCGAGCTGCACCGCCGTCGGTGCGACGAGATCGAGTTGCGGCACCGACGCATACGCGAGCGATGCGTCGGCCGCCGCCCAGCGCGGCATCTCGGCGGTCAGGTCGACCAGCGCGGTGAAGCCGTGGCGCCGGATGTCGCGCGTGGTCGGCGTCCGGCCGATCGACACGCGCTCGTCGATCCGCACCGGCGCGGGCTGCCGGCGCGTCCACAGCCGCGAATTGACGAATGCGCCGGCGATCGTCGGCGCGAGCAGCCCGCCGACGAAGACCGGAAACCGCCCGCGCGCATCCTTCTGAAATACGCCGGGCGCGCCGCGCCGGTAGGCCCACGCAACGCAGGCGAGCGCCAGTGCGACCCATCCAGCCGCCAGCGCCCAGCCCGGCGCGCGCGGCACGCACGCCAGCGCCACGAGTGCGACCAGCGCGGCGCCGAACGCATAGCGGAGCGCGAGCGCGCGACCGGCCGCGGACGGCGACGCATCGGCGCCCGGCAGCCGGCCCGCGGCATCGCGCAGCGGAAACAGGAATAGCGCGAGACAGCCGACGGCCGCCCCGGTCGGCACGTCGATCGCGTGATGCTGGTAAGTCGTCAGCACCGACACGCCGATCGCCGCGAACCACAGATGCAGCACGACGCGCACGAACGTGCCGCGCAGATGCCTTGCATAGACGGCCCACAGCACGACCAGCAAGCCGATATGCAGCGACGGTGCCTGGTTGAACGGCTTGTCGAAACCCATCAGCAGCGTGAACAGCGCACCGGCCATGCCGCCCGCGTCGGGCCGCTCGAAGCCGAAGCGCAGCGGCCACGCGATGAAGCACGCAACCGACATCAGCTGCACGGTCAGCAGCCGCTTCACGTGATCGAGCAGATCGTCGCGGCGCGTCCAGAAGAAGAACGACAACGCATACAGCAGGTCGATCGACCAGTACGGCACGATCGTCCACGGCACGAACGGGATCGCATGCTCCCAGCCGAACGCGAAGGTCGGCACCGCCGCGCGGCGCGCGGCGAGCCAGTTCGCGAAGCCGTACGTCGAGAAGAACACGGCGCCCATCGCCGCGAGCCAGCCGAAGCGCAGCACGAACGACGCGTCGCGCGCGCCGGCCGCCGGTTCGGCCAGCCCGTCACTCGCCTCCGCGCCCGCGCCGCCGCCGAGCACGCTCATGACGCGTCGACCCGCTGCGCGAGGCTGACCGTGAAGATGCCCATCTCGTCGATCCGCTGGTCGAGCTTGCGGAATCCCGCCCGCGCGACGAGCTCGTCCATTTCGGCCTGCGAACGGCGACGCATCACCCAGGTCGACTCGCCGCGATGATTGTTCAGCGCACGCGCGATGAATTCGAGCTGCGGATGCCACGGCTGCCCCGTATAGACGAGATAGCCGCCCGGCGGCACGGCCTGCGCGAGCCCGCGCAGCGAGCGCTCGATCAGCGCGTTCTCGCCGAACAGCTCGTACAGGCCCGACACGATCGCCAGCGTAGGCCGCGGCTCGAGCGTCGCGAGCGACGTCTCGTCGAACGCGTCGCCGCGCTCGAAGCGCGCGATCGGCTCGAGACCGCGCTGCGCGATCAGCACGCGCCCGGCCTCGACGTTCGGCGGACTGTAGTCGCGCAGCGTGATGTCGTCGGGCGCCGCGCCATCGCGTTCCGCGGCCAGCGCGATCGCATCGAGCACGTAGCGCCCGTGGCCGGCGGCGATGTCGACGATCCGCACCGGCGTGCCGTTCCCGCGCAGCCGGCCGATCGCCGCACCGATCAGTTCCTGCAGATGCACCTTGCGCTGACGGATGCCGACCCAGCCCGGCGAATCGAGATACGTGCGGTCAATCAGCGCGCCGATGCCCAGCCGCCCCTGCGCACGGTTGCGGTACACGTAGTCGAGCGTCGAGCCCGAATCGAAGCCGAGCCGCAACCCGAGCGCGATGCCGTCCGACAGCGCGCCGCCGGCTTTCAGGCCGGCGCGCGTGAGCGCCCAGTACGCCCGTGCGAACACGTTCGCCGGCGGCCGGGAGAGCGCCGCGTATTCGTCATGGAACGCGCCGCGCCGGTCGGCATCGGCGAGCGACACGCGCGGGCTCGGCGCATCGAACTCGCGCAGCACGAACGCCCGCAGCGGCGCGAGCGCCTGCGCGCGGTCGCGCTCGCCGAGCGTGTCGTGATAGAAGCCCGGCAGCACGATGCGCTCCTTGCGCGCCGCGCCGAGCCGCTCGAAGAAACGGTCCTGCGGGCCGCGATGCACGACCCAGTCGGCGCCCGAGATCAGCAACAGCGTCGGCACGGTGATCGCGGCCGCGTCGGCGACGATGCGCCGCGCGGTATCGTGCAGGTCGAGCAGCATGTTGACCGCGATCGGCCGCGTGATCAGCGGATCGGACGCGTAGCTCGCGATCCGTTCGGGATCGTGCGTGAGGAATTTCGGCTTCACGTAGCTGTTCACGTAGAACAGCCCGCGCAGCTTGTGCATCAGCCGCAGCCCGGGCCGCGCGAACGGCACGTAGAGCTTGATGTGGAACGCCGGCGACGCGACCACGAGCGCGCGGATCGGCGGCGCGTAGTCGTGTACCCAGGTCGCCGCGAGCACCGCGCCGACGCTCTGGCCGACTACCGCCATCTCCTCGATCGCGATGCCGTGCGTGTCGCGGATATGCTCGACGAAGGTCTGCAGGTCGCGCACCGATGCGGCCGCGCTCGGGCTGTAGCCGCGCGCGCCCGGCGAGCGGCCGTGGCCGCGTGCGTCCCACGCAAAAAACGCGAAATCCGGCAGGTCGAGCTCGTCGACGAGGTGCGCGACGCGCGCCGAGTGTTCGTGCCCGCGATGCAGCAGCACGATGGCGCCGCGGCAGCGTGCGCCCGTCGCGGGCCAGTGACGATAGAACAGCGTTTCGCCGTCGTGCGTGATGAAGTCGGCCTCGCGGGCCGTGCGTGCGCTCATGCGATCTCTCTCGTTTCGTTATACGTATCGTGTGGCGCCGCCCTCCGGCGCCCGGCCCGTCAGCCGCCCGCTTCGGTGATCCCGGCCCGGACGCGCCGCACCACCGTCACGATCGACAGCACGATCAGCAGCCGCCACAGCCAGGCGCCGACGCTGCCGACCGGCAGACCGAAGCCGATCCACAGGGCGAACGCGCCGAGGGCCAGCGCCCGGTCGCTTTTGCCGAACGGGCCGTCGTAGCGGCGCGTCGCACCGACGAGCGGGCCGATCAGCCCCGCGCATTCGACGATCACCGCCGTCAGCGCGAACAGCCAGACGTCCGCCGGAGCGAACGCGGGAATGGCGAGGAACGGCAGCACGAGCGCGACGTCGGACACGATGTCGCCCAGCTCGTTCAGGTAGGCGCCGAGCGTGCTCTTCTGCCCGTGCTCGCGCGCGAGCATCCCGTCGATCGCGTTGAGCGCCATGCGCGCGAACAGCCACAGCGGGATCAGCAGGAACAGCGCGCGAGCGAACACGCCGAGCCCGGCGAGCGCGCCGACGACGATCGAGCCGCCGGCCGCGAACAGCGTGACCTGGTTGGCCGTGACGCCGCGTTCGGCGAGCGAATCCGCGAACGGGCGCAGACGATTCTGGAATTTGGGTTTGAGTGCGTAGAGGCTCATCGTTTCGTATTCGTATTATTCGCGCGGCACGGTCGGATACGTTTCCCGCCGCCATGCCCCGGGCGGCGAAACGGCCTGCGTCGGCCTGGATTGAACGACCCTCATCGTCGCCGAGCGGCCTCGATGCGTCAAGCCTGCGGGCCGGCGCGCCCGCGCGGCGCCAATCTGGCGTTTTTCGGCGAAACTCGCGATAATCCGCTGGCCCGATCGCGGCGAGATCGATTCGAACTGCAGACGGGCACTCGTGCAACAGCCGATTATCACGCCGCCGACCGGCGCATTCGCCGCGACGCGACAGCGTGCGACGGCGAATCGTCCGATTATCGCGGACCTGCGACAGGCAGCCACGAATTTGAAAAAATTTAAACAAGAGCCGTCCGGCGCGCATCCTGCGGCGCCGGCATTCCGGGGTTCCGCCCGCCGCGCGTGCGCAGCGGGCCGGGCATGCACGCGGGAGGCCACGCGCCGATGAACATCCTCAACGTCTGGCAGCGCGACTTCCTGCTGTCCATCGTGCGGCTCGTCGCCGGTGCGTATCCGGTCTGGCATCAGGCGCCGCCGTCCCCGACGCAGAAGATCTATTTCTCGAACCATACGAGCCACATCGACACGCTCGCGATCCTCGCCGCGCTGCCGCGCGACGTGCGCGCGGTCGTGCGGCCGGTCGCCGCGCGCGACTACTGGGACAGCAGCGACCTGAAGCGCCACATCGCGCAGAAGCTGCTGAACGTCGTGCTGATCGACCGTCATCGCGAAAACGGCGGCGATCCGCTGGAGCCGGTGCGCGACGCGCTGCGGCAAGGCCACTCGATCATCATCTTCCCGGAAGGCACGCGCGGCGCCGACGTGTTGCCGCAGCCGTTCAAGAGCGGGCTGTTCCATCTCGCGACCGAGTTCCCGGACGTCGCGCTCGCGCCCGTCTACCTCGAGAACCTGCAGCGCATCATGCCGAAGGGCGCGATCTGGCCCGTGCCGCTGATCTGCAAGGTGCATTTCGGCGCGAACGAAGCACTCGGCGCTCAGGAAGACAAGCCGACGTTCCTCGCCCGCATGCGCGACGCGGTCATCGCGCTCGCGCCGCCGCAGCGGCCGGCCGGCTGAACGCGGCGCGCCTCCTTCTCCCTTTTCCGGATACCAACCATGCGAACCCTCTTCTGGGAACTGGTCGCGGGCGTCACGGGCGTGCTCGTCGTCGCGACCGTGATCGGCGCGATCCTCGGCGCGCGCAGCGGCGGCACCAGTGCGACCATCGTCAACCTGAACCAGCGCATCCGTGCGTGGTGGGCCATGATCGCGATCATGGCCGTCGCGATCGGCCTCGGCAACAACGTCACGTACCTGGTGTTCGCGCTGCTGTCGTACCTGACGTTGCGCGAATTCATCACGCTTACGCCGACCACCGCGAGCGACCATACGACGCTCTTCATCGCGTTCTTCATCGCGATCCCCGTGCAGTACCTGCTGCTCGGCATCAACTGGTACGGGATGTATTCGATCTTCGTGCCCGTGCACCTGTTCTTCGCGATGTCGCTCGTGTCGGCGCTCACGCAGGACACGCGCGACTTCCTGAGTCGCAACGCGAAGATCAACTGGGCGCTGATGGTGTGCGTGTACGGGCTGAGCCACGCGCCGGCCGTGCTGATCCTCGACATTCCGCGCTACGCCGGGCAGAACGCACTGCTGCTGTTCTTCTTCCTGTTCGTCGTGCAGATCAGCGACGTGCTGCAATACGTGGTCGGCAAGCTGTTCGGACGCCGCAAGATCGCGCCGCAGCTGTCGCCGTCGAAGACGATCGAGGGCTTCGTCGGCGGCGGCCTGCTGGCCACGCTGTGCGGCGCGTCGCTGTATCGCGTGACGCCGTTCAGCTTCGGCGCGGCGTTCGGGATCTCGCTCGCGATCGTGATCGCTGGCTTCGTCGGCGGGCTCGTGCTGTCGGCCGTCAAGCGCTCGCTCGGCACGAAGGACTGGGGCTCGATGATCGCCGGCCACGGCGGGATGCTCGATCGCGTCGACTCGATCTGCTTCGCCGCGCCGGTGTTCTTTCACCTGGTGCGCTATCTGTACGTGTGATTCAGTTGCGCGATACGCGGGCGGTGCAACGCCGCCCGTTCCTGCGCGCGAAGGATCAGTACCCGTCGCGCAGCGCCTTCGGCACGACGTAGCGGCCGCGCGCGGCGTCGAACTTCACCGTGTAGCGTGCGTGGATGGCCTTGTCGCCGCGCGTGCCCGTTTCGGTGACCGTTAGCGGATAGACATCGCCGATGCCGGCCGTGTCCGGCGCGATCTCGAAGCGGCGTTCCTCGCAGCGCGCCCGGGCATGCGCGCATTCCGTCGACTCCGCATTGTCGAGCGCCTCGTCGATCCGCGCCGCCGCATGCACCAGCGCATTGCCGTATGGCAGCCAGATCGAACGAAAGCGTTGCGTGTAGCCTTGCCGCGTGTCGCTTTCGCCGATGACGAACCCGAACAGGTGCGGCCCGAGCCGCTCGATGCGCACCGTCCCCGGTTCGCCGCGCTGGCCCGATGCGACCTCGGTTCTCTTCGCGACCGGCTCGAGCGTCCTGCCGTCCGGCGTCGGCTTCAACACGTACAGGTCGATCGCGCCCGGCGTCGCGTCCGAATCCATGCCCGACATCCCGTTCTGCACCGCCGCCTCGGTCTCGCCGCACATCGCGAGCAGCGTGCGCGGGCCGTCCGCGGTCGCCACGCGCAGCACGCCGCACGGCGAATGGATGAAATCGTCCCCTTCCGCCTGCCAGCCCTTGCGGTCCGCGCGCCAGTTGCCGTACGTGTCGTGGATGAAGGTTATTAGTTGATGGTCGGGCCGGGGCGGCTCGGCGGCATGAACCGGCGACAGCGCGGAGAGCGCCGTGAGGGCGCCAAGTACAACGAGCGAAGCCGCAAGCGGCTTGAGACGTCGGTTCCGGTTCTGGACAGTCATAACGAGGTTCGATCGGATTGGGAAAATGTGCGGCGGATCGTTGCAGACTCGCCCGCTCAGGGCCACTGGAACGACACTGGCGATGCCGCGGCGGCCTGATGCGAAACCATGACGCTCGGCCTCGCCATTCGCGCCGGCCGGCGTTACGATCTCTCACTCCAGGCTCCGTTCGACACGCGGAAATCGACCCGCGAGGCCGTAGCGTACACGCACGGCGCGACGAGCCACCGCCACCGACACCACCCATGAAACTGAAGCTCGACATCGTCCAGCTCGCCGGTCGCGACGGCGACACGCGCTACAACCTGCAACGCACGCTCGACGCAATCGCGGCCAGCGCGCCCGGCACCGACATCGTGATGTTTCCGGAAGCGCAGCTCACCGGCTTCCTCGATCCGTCGAATCTCGCCGACGTCGCCGAACCGCTCGACGGCCCCAGCGTTGGCGCGGTAATCGCGGCCGCTCAGGCACGCGACGTCGCGGTCGTGGCCGGGCTGATCGAGAACGATGGCGGCCGCTTCTACAACACCACCGTGTTCGTCACGCCGGACGGCATCGCGTTGCGCTATCGCAAGACGCACCTGTGGGTCAGCGAGCGCGACGTCGTGCAGCCCGGCGACCGCTACGCGACCATCGAATGGCGCGGCGTGCGGATCGGCCTGCTGATCTGCTACGACAGCGAATTCCCGGAAAGCGGCCGGGCGCTGGCCGCGCTCGGCGCGCAACTGATCCTCGTGGCCGACGGCAACATGGAGCCGTACCGCAACGTCCACCGCACGTCGGTGTCGGCGCGCGCGATGGAGAACCAAGTGTTCGCGGCAGTTGCCAACCGCGTCGGCGTCGGCAGCGAAGACGTCGTATTCGCGGGCGGCAGCCTCGCGGTCGATCCGTTCGGTAACCTGATCTTCGAAGCCGGCAACGGCGAATCGCGCCACACGGTCGAACTCGATTTCGATCGGCTCGCCGCGTCGCGCGCGGTGTACGACTATCGTGCGGACCAACGCCTGCACGTCGCCGGGGAGCGCATCGAGCACGCGGACGGACTGCGCGAACTGCTGATTCCGTGAGCGCCCGGCCCCGCCCCGATCACTACGCCTGCCTCACGCCGGATCGGGCACCTCGATCGCCAGCAACGCCGAACTGACCGACTTGCCGTGCGCGTCGAGCGCGAGCGAGCGCGTGACCCCGCCGCCGAGCGCATCGCGCAGCACGAAGTTGAACGCACCGAGCGCCGGCAATTCGTAGCGCACGACGTCGCCGTGCACGATGCCCGCGAGCCACGCCTTCACCGTTGCCGCATCCAGATGTGCGCATAGATGATCGTAATGACGCGGATCGTGGCAGATGACCGACACGTTCAGCGTATTGCCCTTGTCGCCGGTGCGCGCATGTGCGAGTTCACGCAGTTGCATCAGGCCTCCACGAATGAAAACGACGGCGTCACGGCCGCGCGCGGCAGCAGCACCGACTGCACGGCGATCACCTCGCGCGTCGACTTGAACGCGCCGCCGCCGCCGGCCGGCCCGTTCGTATAGAGCGTCTCGACTTCGTTGCCGATCCGCGCGGCTTCGGCGGCGTTCGCCGCGCGGCCGGCCACCCGCACGCGTACTTCACTCGGCTCGCCGCGCACGGCCGGCGTCGCGTCGCCATACAGCGCATCGACGCCGATCAGGTCGAAGCGCAGCTCGCTCGCCGCGACGCCGGTCAGCGCGAGCCGCTCGCGAACGATGTCGAGCGCCAGACGTGCACGCGCGAGCGCGCCCGGGCCGCCGTACGAGATCTGGCCTTCGCCGATCCAGCCGTCGACGTAAGCCACCGACACCTTCAGCGTATCGGGCCGCGCGGTGCCGCGCCCCCCCGTCACGCGCACGCGATCGGCCGCCTCCTCGGCAACCGTCACGCCCGTGAAATCGGCCACCACGTCGGGCTGGAGATACCGCGCCGGGTCGTGAATCTCGTAGAGCAGCTGTTCCTTGCAGGTCGCCGCGCTCACGCGGCCGCCCGCGTGCGACACCTTCGTGATCACGACCGAGCCGTCGGCCGCGACCTCGCCGATCGGAAACCCGAGCCGCGCGAGATTCGGCACGTCCTTGTAGCCGGGATCGGCGAAATAGCCGCCCGTCACCTGCCCCGCGCATTCGAGCAGATGGCCGACGACGGTCGCAGCGCCCAGCGTGTCCCAGTCGTCCATCCGCCAGCCGAACGCATGGATCAGCGGCGCGGCGAACAGCGACGGATCGGCGACGCGCCCGGTCAGCACGACGTCCGCGCCGGCCGCGAGCGCGTCGACGATCGGCGCGGCGCCGAGATACGCGTTCGCGGACACGATGCGGTCGCGATACGCGGCGACGTCGTCGCCCGATTCCTCGAAACGGAACGCGCCGCGCAGCACGACGTCGAGCACGTCGTCGCCTTCGACCGCCGCGACCTTCAGCCCCGCGATGCCGAGCGATTGCGCGATCTGCGCGGTACGCCGTGCGGCCGCGCGCGGATTCGCCGCGCCCATGTTCGACACGATGCGCACGCGCTTTACCGCCGCGACCGGCAGCACCGCCTGCATCCGCGCGTCGAGCAGCGGATCGTAGCCGAGCGCCGGATCGTTGCGGCGCGCCTGCTGCGCGATCGCGATCGTGCGCTCGGCCAGGCATTCGAAGACCAGGTAGTCGAGTTGCCCGTGTTCGGCCAGTTCGACCGCGGGCTCGATCCGGTCGCCCGAGTAGCCGGCGCCCGCACCGATGCGCACGCGCCGTTCAGGTTGCTTTGCTGTCATGTCCGTACCGTCATCCGGCGAGCGCATCGCCGACAAAAATCAAAACACGCCGAGCACGACGCACGCGATCGTCATCACGATCGACGCGCCGAACAGCAGCGGAAACGTGAACTTCTGGTGCTCGGCCAGTTCGATCCCGCACAGCCCGACGACGAGGAACGTCGCCGGTGTGAGCGGGCTGACCGGAAAGCCCGTCGTCATCTGGCCGAGCAGCGCCGCCTGCCCGACCTGCACGGCCGGCACGCCCAGTTGGCCGGCCACTTCGGCGATCACGGGCAGCACGCCGAAGTAGAACGAATCGGGATCGAACAGCATGCTGAGCGGCATCGACGCGAGGCCGAGCGCCACCGGTATGTGGCCGGCCATCGACGGCGGCACGAAGCCGACCGCCGCCTGCGCCATCGCCTTCAGCATCCCGCTGCCCTGCATGATCCCGGTGAAAACGCCGGCCGCGAGCAGGATGCCGGCCATCATCAGCGCGGCACGCGCATGCGCGTCGACGCGCTTTCTCTGCATGTCGACGTCGGGGTAATTCACCATTAGCGCGATGCACAGCCCGACCATGAACATGATCGCGGGCGGGATCTTCTCGCCCATCACGACCATCGTGCCGAGCACGAAGAGCGTCAGCACGAGGTTGAACCAGAACAGGTGCGGCCTGCGCAGCGCCTGCTCGTCAGGCGTCAGCTCGCGTTTCGGCAGCGGAATCGACGCATCGTCGCGCGACAGGCCGAGCCGCTTCTCCTCGCGCCGCCCAAGCCAGTACGCGACGCCGAACACGAACACGAGCCCGATCGCCTGCACCGGAATCAGCGGATTGAACAGCGCCGACACCGGCAGGTGCAGCGAGGCCGACGCCCGGATCATCGGGCCCGTCCACGGCAGGAAGTTGATGCCCGCGGCCATCGACACGGCGGCGGCCAGCACGCGGCGGTCCATCTTCAGCCGGTCGTACAGCGGCAGCACCGCGGGAATCGTCACGAGAAAGCACACGGCGCCCGAGCCGTCGAGGTGAATCAGCAGCGCGAGCAGCGTCGTGCCCATCACGATGCGCGTCGGCCGCGTGCCGACCGCGCGCAAGATCCGGTCGATGATCGGGTCGAGCGTGCCGGCGTCGGTGATCGTCCCGAAATAGAGGATCGCGAACACGAACATCCCGACGACGGGCGCGAGCCCCTTCAGCCCGTCGATGACGAACTTGCTGGTGTGCAACCCGAAGCCGCCGAGCAGCGACGCGGCGATCGGCACGATGATCAGCGCGACGAGCGGCGACATCCGCTTCGACAGAATCGCGGCCAGCAGCACGACGATCGTGCCCAGCCCGAGTAACGGCAGCATCCGTGTCTCCTACCTTGTCTTTTGTTGGAGACGAGCGTAAGGTCAGCGCAGCGATAGCACAATTGAAATGATTTGATCGCAGCAATCATGAATCGTTATGGATCTGAATCTTCGCGACATTCGCGCGTTCGTCACCGTCGCGCACGCCGGCAACTTCACGCGTGCGGCCGCGCGGCTGCATCTGTCGCAGCCGGCGCTGACCGTGCAGATTCGCCGGCTCGAGGACATCGTCGGCGCGCGCCTGTTCGACCGCAACAGCCGCAGCGTCGCGCTCACGCAGACCGGCCGCGAGTTGCTGCCGCTGTTGCAGCGCTCGCTCGACGACATGGAACGCGTGCTGCGCGATGCGCGCGCGCTCGGCGAAGGCGCGAGCGGCACGGTGCGGCTCGCGTGCCTGCCGACCTTCGCGTCGAGCGTGCTGCCGGAGCTGATCCAGTCGTTCCGGCGCGACGTGCCGCGCGCGGGCTTCGAGATCCGCGACGGCGTCGCGAGCCTCGTCACCACGCTCGTGCGCAACGAGGATGCCGATCTCGGGCTGACCGGCGGCGATACGTTCGATGCGTCGCTGGAAGTGCTGTATGCGGGCGCCGACCAGCTCGTCGCCGTGTGCCCGAAGGATCATCCGCTCGCGCGCAAGCGCCGTGTCGGCACCGCCGACGTCGCCGGCGTGCCGCTCGTGCTCACCGCGCAAGGCACGAGTGTGCGCAGCGTCGTCGATGCCGCGCTGGAAGCGGCCGGCTGCACGCCCGACATCGCGTGCGAACCGACCTACATGATGACGGCGGTCGCGATGGTGCGCGGCGGCCTCGGCGTGACGATCCTGCCCGCGACCGCGCGCGAGGTGCGCGCCGAGCCCGATCTCGTCGTGAAGCCGATCGACGATCCCGCGTTCGTGCGGCCGATCGCGCTCGTCGCGAAGCGCGGGCGCACGCTGCCGCGCGTCGCGCAGGCGTTCGCCGACCTCATGCTGGCGGAATTGAAAAAGCGCGCATGACGCGCGCTCTGGTGAGGAATGGCCGACCGTCCGACGCTTACTGCGCGTCCGGATCGACGTCGACATGGAGCGATTCGCCGATCGCATAGAAATTGCCGCCCGCGATGTAGTGCAGGCTGCGCAGCGCGGGATCGGCCGATTCGAAATACCAGTGGCCGTCGCGGAACACGCGCGTGTCGGACCACGCGGCGACCACCTCGCCGATGAACAGGTCGTAGGTCTGCTGGTTGTGCGGCTCGGGAATCAGCCTGCACGCGAGCCAGCCCGAGCAGCCGGCGACGAACGGCAGGTCGTGGCCGTCGACGTCGAACAGCGTGACGCCCGCTTCGCGCAGCTTGTCGGGGCGCTCCGCGAGGCTGTAGCTGCCGACCGCATGCGTGAGCTGCAGTTGCGCGGCCGTCGGCACCTGGATCACGAACGTGCCGCTGCGCTCGACGAGTTCGCGCGTCTTCGCGGATTTGTCGAGCACGACCGTCAGCTTCGGCGGCAGGAAGTCGAGCGCGCACGCCCAGGCGGCGGCCATCACGTTGTCGACGCCGTCGTGGCGGGCCGATACGAGCACGGTCGGGCCGTGATTGAGGAGACGGTAGGCCTTGTTCAGCGCCACCGGCGCGATGTGACTGTCCATACGGGTTCCTTGGAAAACGGCGCGCACGGACGGATGCCGTGCGGCGCGGCGCCGGTCGCCGCAACTGCGCGCGGCCGGGCCGAAGGCCGCATTCTCGCACCCAATGTCGATCGGCGCTGGCGCCGCGGCCAGTCACTTCGCGAACAGCTGGCCGATGTCGCGGAACGCCTTGAATTCGAGCGCATTGCCGCACGGATCGAACAGGAACATCGTCGCCTGTTCGCCGACCTGCCCCTGAAACCGCACGTACGGCTCGATCACGAAGGTCACGCCGAACCCGCGCAGCCGCTCGGCCAGCGCTTCCCAGCTCGCCCAGTCGAGCACGATCCCGAAATGCGGCACCGGCACGTCGTGGCCGTCGACCGCATTCGTATGCGCGCCTTCCTCCGATGCGGTTTTCGGATGCTCGTGGATCACGAGCTGATGCCCGTAAAAGTTGAAATCGACCCACTGCGCGCTCGAGCGCCCCTCTTCCAGCCCGAACACGCGGCCGTAGAAATCGCGCGCGGCCGGCAGGTCGTAGACCGGAATCGCCAGGTGAAACGGGGAAAGACTCATGATGGCCTCGTGAAGAAACGCTCGCGTGACGCGAGAACGGCATCATGGTAGACAACGCCGAGCAAAAATTAAATCAATATATAGTTTTGCGATTCACAAATGGAATCGATGAATGATCCGCGAACTGAAAACCCTCGTCGCCGTCGCCCGGGAAGGCACCTTTGCCGCCGCCGGCAATCGTATCGGGCTCACGCAGGCGGCCGTGAGCGCGCAGATGCAGCGCCTCGAGGCCGAGCTCGGCTTCGCGCTGTTCGACCGGCAAGGGCGTTCGGCGCGGCTCAACGAGCGCGGCCATCACGTGCTCGACCAGGCGCAGGCGCTGATCGGCCTGTACGAGAACCTGAGCTCGACCGCGCCCGGCTCGCCGGCCGCCGTGCGCGTGACGATCGGCGCGATCGCGTCGGTGCAGAGCGCGCTGCTGCCGGCCGCGCTGGCCGATTTCCATCGCCGCCAACCCGCGTGCCGCACGCGCGTGATCCCGGGGCTGTCGATCGAGCTGGTCAACCGGGTCGACGCGGGCGAGATCGACATGGCCGCGATCATCCGGCCGCCGTTCGCGCTGCAGAGCGACCTGCACTGGACGACGCTCGCGCGGGAGCCGTTCCGGCTGATCGTGCCGCGCGGCGTGAAAGGCAAGGACTGGGCTGCGCTGCTCGCGAACGCGCCGTTCGTGCGCTACGACCGCGCGTCGTTCGGCGGCCGGCAGGTCGACCGCTTCCTGCGCAAGATGCACATCGCGGTGCGCGACACCTGCGAACTCGACGAGCTCGACGCGATCGTCAAGCTGGTCGAGAACGGCGTCGGCGTCGCGATCGTGCCGCAGACCGCCGCGTATCGTCGCTGGCCGGCTGGCGTGCGCGCGATCGACCTCGGGCATCACACGTTCCACCGCGACATCGGGCTCGTGCATCGCGCGCGGCGCACGATGTCGGAGCCCGCGCAAGCGCTGGCGCAACTGATCGAGGCAGCATCGCGGCGGCGTTCACCGCCGCCGGCCGCGTGATCGGCGCGTGGCGGCTCAGCGCCGCCCGGCCGCCCAGTCCACCGCTGCGTCGAACAGCGCGACACCGGCCGGCGACAGGTTCGTGAACGTGTCGTTGTCGAGGAAGAACATCACGCGGCGCGCCGGCGCGAGCGTTTCGTAGTCCATCGTCGCGCCCTTCTCATACGCGAAGATCGCGGCCTTGTCGGGTTGACCGTAGACGGTCGCGATCGTGATCGCGCCGAGCCCCGGCTTGCCCCAGCTCATCGGCGCCTGCTTGCCGTACGCGTTCGTCGCGCCGGCCGGCAGCCCGGCCGCGATCGGATGCGGCGCGTTGACGAGCCACAGGTAGCGCTCCTTGCCCGTTTCGCCGAAGTCGACGTCGTGCCGCTTGCCCGTCATCGCGAGATCGTCGAGCAGGTCGTTTTCCCAGGTCACGAGCGGCTTGTCGAGCATGCGCCAGCCGGGCCGCACGTTCTTCGACGATACCGTCGACGAGATCACGACGAGATCCGCGTCGCGCGCCGCCTCAGGCGTGGCCGACTCGTCGATCAGGCGCACCGCGTAGCCGCGTTCGCCGAGATGCTGGCCGATGCGTTCGTCCACCTTCAGGTTCGGGCCGTGCAGTTGCACGAGCATCGCGACGCGCGTGACGGCCGGCGACGCATCGGCGGCGAACGCGGACGCCGAGACACCGGCGCCAACAACCGCGAACAACGCGAGCGCCGAACCCGCGATCGCGCGCAACAGGCGGCGGCGCGCACCGCTCTTCATCTTCAGATTCATCTGGATTCCTCTCCGAAGCCGCGCGCCGACACAAAGGCCGCGCGGCGATTGCATGGTCAGAACTGCAGCGTGGTCAGCAGCGACACCTGGCGCGCGTCGCCGACCGCGACGAAGTAGCGGTTCGCGCTCGACGGGTAGTACGTGCGGTTGAACAGGTTCTTCACGTTGAGCTGGAACGACAGCTTCTGCTTGCCGATCCGCGTGTCGTAGGTCGCGAACGCGTCGGCGAGCACGTACGACGGCAGCGTGAAGCTGTTCGCCGAATCGCCGGGCCGCGCGCCGACGTAACGCACGTCCGCGCCGATACGCAGATCGTCGCCGCCCGCCACCGTGCCGAAGTCGTAGACGGCCGCGAGCGACGCGGTGTGACGCGCGACGTTCCACAGCTGGTTGCCCGCGTACAGCGGGTCCTCGGTCGTCTTCGCGTCGATGTACGCGTAGCTCGCGATCACGTTCACGCGCTCGCCGAGCTTGCCGGAGACGTCGAGCTCGACGCCGCGCGAGCGCGCCTTGCCCGACGTGCGCCAGTCGGTCAGCTTCGTCGCGTCGTTGTACTGCGACACGAGCACGTTCTTCTTGTCGATGTTGAACAGCGCGAGCGTGCCGGTCATCCCGCCGGCCAAGCCGAGCTTGCCGCCCACTTCCCATGCGGTCGCTTCCTCGGGCGGCGTCGCGCCGTCGATGATGTAGCCCGTCATCGGCGCGATCGACGACGACGGCTTCAGCGACTGCGAATAGCTGCCGTACAGCGAGAACGCATCGGTCCACTTGTAGACGACGCCCGCGCGCGGCAGCCACTTCGAGCCGCTGAGATCGGTGTTCGCGACGAACGGCCGGCCGCGCCCCGCCACCTGGTTGTACGTGATGTAGCGGAGGCCGCCCGACACGATCCACTTGTCGGTCAGGTGGACCGTATCCTGGAAGAACGCGGATGCATCGTGCAGCGTGTCGGTCTGGTCGCTGTCGCTCGCGGACACCGTGCTCGACGGCGGCAGCAGCCCGTACACCGGATCGATATAACTGAACGGCGTCTTCACCGCCTGACGCAGCAGGTCCTTGCGATAGATGCGGCGGTATTCGGTATCGAAGCCGACCTGCACGTCGTGCCGCATCCCCGCGAGCGTCAGCTTGCCGGTCACGTAGCCGATCCCGTAGCTGTCGGTGCTGAGCGAGCCGTGCGTCGCATCGTTGCTGCGCGTCATCGTGCCCTTCACAGGGTCGACGCCGGTCGTGCGCAACTGGTTCGCGTCGTAGGTCTCGCGGTTGTAGCTGTAGCCGAAATGCGCGCTCCAGTCCGCGTTGAACTGGTGATCGACGCTCAGTTGCGCGAGCTGCGATTCGCCGTCCATGTTGTTGAACGGCTCGTCGATGCGCCGCCGTGCGGGGATGTCGAGCGGCGCATTGGTGCGCGGGTCGAGCGCGGTGCCGCGATCGAACGGCGAATGGAACTTGCGGTACTGGTACGACACCGCGACCTGCGTATCGCGGCCGTACCACGCGAGCGACGGCGCGACGAAGGTCTGCCGGTACTCGCCGAAGTTGCGCCAGTACTGTTCGTTCGACTGGTCGACGATCAGCCGGTACGCGAGCCGCGAATCGCCGACCGGCCCGGTCGAGTCGAACGTCGCGCTGCCGCCGTTCTTGCCGTGCCCGAACGTCGACGCGCCGAGCGAGATCACGTTGTAGCGCACGAGCTGCGGCTGCTTGGTGACGACGTTGACGACGCCGCCCGGGTCCATCAGCCCGTACAGCAACGACGTCGGCCCCTTCAGCACCTCGACGCTGTCGGTCGCCGCGTTGAACGCGCGGCCCTGCACGAGCGGCATGCCGTTCTGCATGATCGAGCCGTCGCGGTTGCCGCCGAAGCCGCGCTTCATGATCGTGTCCTGCGTGCCCGCGAGCGTGTTGCCCTGCGTGATGCCGCTCACGTTGCCGAGCGCATCGTCGAGATTGCGCGGCCGCTGGTCGCGCAGCACCTGCGCGGGCACGATGTTGACGGCCTGCGCGGTGTCGAGCAGCGGAATGTCGGAGCGCAGCACGCCCGCTTCCTTCGGCGCGCGATAGCTTTCGGCGCGCAAGGCGCTGGAGCGCACGTCGATCGTCGGCAACTCGGCGGCTGGCGCGACGCCGGCCGCCACAGGGCCGGCCGCCGAGCCATCGGCGCGCATCAGCGTGTAGCCACCGCCCGGCTGGCGCAGCGCGACGAGCCCCGTGCCGGCCAGCAGGCGGTCGAACGCGCCGTCGACGTCGAACCGGCCGTGCACGCCGCCGCTCGCGAGACCGGCCGTCAACTCGGGCGGAAATGCGAGCAGGATGCCCGCGTCGCGGCCGAACCGGTTCAGCGCCGCTTCGAGCGGGCCGGCCGGAATGTCGAACGCCCGACGCGACGCGCGCTGCGTGGCGGGCGCCGCATCGGCGTCGGTGTCGGCCAGCGCGGGCAGCGGCAGCAGTGCCGACAGCAGGACGGCACCCGCCAGCCGGCGGGCAAGACGGCCCGACGCGGCCGGGCGCGACGCGCGCGGCAGATGACGGGCGGGCGCCAGACGGCGCTGATACGTGAGACGGATGGAAGCCATGATCGGAGAGTCGGTGGACGATGGGCTAGGGCTGCTTTCATTACCCATGTCACGCGAAGATCGAGAAACAGCTCAGGTCGGCGAAAAAATTTTTCGGCGCGCTCACGAATGGGTCGAATAGGCCGGCACGACGGTCGCCCAGTAACGCGTCAGGTAATGGACGTCGATCGGCAGCATCGCCATCAGCGTATCGAGCACGCGCTGCGGATCGTCGAGCGGATAGGTGCCCGACACGCGCAGGTCGGCCACGGCCGGATCGCAGCGCAGGTTGCCCCGGCGATAGCGGTCGAGCTCGGCAACGAGATCGGCCAGCCGCATGCGCGACGCGACGAGCATGCCGCTCGTCCACGCGGACGCATAGGGATCGAGCGGCGCAGGCGCCCCGATCGCGTCGCGCGTGAAATCCGCGCCCGTCCCGGCCGCGATCACGCGCGAGCCGGCCGACGCATCGACCGGCTGCACCTGGACGGCGCCGGCGAACACCTCGACGCGTGTCGCGCCGTCGCGCTGCCGCACCGCGAAGCGCGTGCCGAGCGGTCGCAGCTCGCCCTGCGCGGTCGCGACGACGAGCGGCCGCGCGGGCAGACGATCGTCGTGACCGCTGGTGATCATGATCGTGCCGCGCAGCAAGCGCAGGCGCCGCGCCATATCGTCGAAGCGCACGTCGAGCGCCGTGTCGGTATCGAGCACGACGACCGTGCCATCCGCAAGCGTCACCGTGCGCCGCTCCCCGACCGCCGTGCGTAGGTCCGCCGGCCAGATCGTCGCGCGCCGCGAAGGCTCGGCCATCCATGCGGCGCCGCCCGCGAACAGCAGCACGGCCAGCGTCTTCACGGCCGTGCGGCGGCCGGCCCGCTTCGGCAGCAGCGCGGCCTGTGCGGCCTGCGCGTCGAGCCCGGCCGCCAGCCGGCCGAACCGGCCCTGCATCGCTTCGATGTGACGCCACGCCGCGTCGTGCGCCGGATCTTCCGCGCGCCAGCGCGCGAGCGCGGCGGTGAACGCGTCGTCCGTGCGGCCGGACTGCCGGTCGACCCACCACTCGACTGCGCGACGGGCGACGTGCGGCGGCACCGCCGGCGCTCCCGGGGCGGCCATCGGTCAGGCCGCCATCGCGAAGAAGCACTGCGTGCCGGCCTTCACGAGATAGCGCTTCACCGTCGCGAGCGACACGCCGAGCTGGCGCGCGATCTCGACCTGCGTGAGCCCGTCGAGCTGTGCGAGCAGGAACGCACGCTTCGCCGCGGGCGGCAGGCCGTCGAGCAGCCGGTCGATCTCGAGCAGCGTCTCGACCATGACGGCCCGCTCTTCCGGCGACGGCCCAACCGCTTCCGGGCGCTGCGCGAGCACGTCGAGATACGCGCGCTCGATCTGCTCGCGCCGCCAGTGGTTGCTCAGCACACGCTGCGCGACCGTGGTCAGGAACGCACGCGGCTCGTCGGCGCCGATCGGCTCGTCGCGTGCGAGCAGGCGCACGAACGTGTCGTGCGCCAGGTCGGCCGCGCGGTGTGCGCAACCGAGCTTCCGGCTCAGCCAGCCGCGCAGCCACGCGTGGTGGCCGACATAGAGGGCGTCGATTTCTCGATGGAGGGACAGCTTGTCAGCGGACATGGCCGGGTTCCGGGTGCGCGAGCGTCAACGATTCTGTAAATGAGAATGATTATTATATACAAAAGTAAGATAGCGACCTCGGTTTCGGTGCGCCGGTGGCGACGCTGACGCGAAGCGGAGGATGGCGAAGCCGCGTGAGTGTCGCCCCGCGGATGGCGGACCGCATGCGGTTATCACACTCGTTCCAGCCCGGCCAATTCGATTCGTTAAATAATGATTTGACGGATCGATAACAATATTGAGATTGCGGGAATTCACGCGAAAATCGCGCCGAATTATCACGCCCCATGCAAACCGCGCTGAAAAAAACGCGAAACAGAAACCCATTGATACGCAACGATCAATAATTCAAATCCCTCAAAAATGAATTTCCGGGAATGCGCCTGTCGGCATCAGGCCACAACGGAGAATTTCATTTTTGCCGTTTTATCGCGGCTCTGTAGTCTCCTGCCATTCCGGATCACGAACCCCCACCAATGCGCCAAGGAGATGACATGAAACGCACGACCCTCTCGCTGATTTCGCTCGCGTCGTTCGCGGCGATGCCCGTCGCGCATGCGCAATCGAGCGTCACGCTGTATGGCGTGATCGACACGTCGATCACCTATGTGAATCACGCACAGGGCAAGGACAACGCGTGGATGCTCGGCAACAGCAGCGCGGGTAACCTCGCCGGCAGCCGCTGGGGCGTGAAAGGCACCGAGGATCTCGGCGGCGGGCTGAAGGCACTGTTCCAGCTGGAAAACGGCTTCGACCCGAGCAACGGCCGGCAGGGCCAGGGCGGCCGCCTGTTCGGCCGTCAGGCCTTCGTCGGCCTGACGAGCGACCGCTACGGCACGCTCACGTTCGGCCGCCAGTACGACCCGCTCGTCGACCTCGTGCAGGGCATCACCGCCGACAACTACCTGGGCAGCGCGTTCGCGACGCCGGGCGACGTCGACAACTACGACAACAGCTTCCGCGTCGACAACGCGGTGAAGTACACGTCGGCCGTCTATTCGGGCCTGCAGTTCGCGGCGATGTATTCGTTCGGCGGGATCGCCGGCAGCACCGGCGCCGCGCAGTCGTACTCGGCCGCCGTGTCGTACAACAACGGGCCGTTCAGCGTCGCCGGCGGCTACTTCCACGCGACCAACAGCCCCGCGTCAAACGGCGTGCGCAACGGCTGGACCAGCTCGTCGGACGGCACGTTCGACGGCCCGATCAACAGCGGCTATGCCAGCGCGCACTCGTTCGGCATCGCGCGCATCGCGGGCCAGTACGTCGCCGGCACGTTCACGTTCGGCGTCGGCTACAGCAATGCGCAATACCGCCGCGACGCGAGCTCGGTGTTCGGCTCGAACGAGCACTACAACACGGGGCAAGGCTTCGTGAACTACCAGGCGACGAACGCGCTGCTCGTCGGTGTCGGCTACAGCTACACGCGCTCGGGCGGCGACACGTCGGCGACCTATCACCAGGTATCGGCCGGCGCCGACTACAGCCTGTCGAAGCGCACCGACGTCTACCTGACCGCCGCGTATCAGCACGCAAGCGGCCAGACCGGCGACGGCAACGGCGGCTCGATGGCCGCGCAGGCATCGATCGGCTCGTACGGTTATGCGGGCACGAGCTCGCAGACGATGGTCAACCTCGGCCTGCGTCACCGCTTCTGATCGCGAATCGCGATACCCGGAGACGGCCGACTGCGCTCCACGTGGCCGGTCGACTCCCGCATTGCACATACGGCGGCTTCGGCCGCCGATTTTTTGCCGCTTCCTTTTGCGCCACGAACGGCTGGCGCGCGATTTTCTCTTTCGCTCGCTTGATTGCCGGTTTCACCCGGCGAATGACGTAATACGTCAGGTTCCGGTCGCCGCCATTGCATCGGCATTCGCGCCAATGCCGGCCATTCTTACCGATCCTGCAACGCCTCGGACCCTGATCCGGCGCGATACAAATGCGCGTCGAACGCGCGGATAAATGCAAAGGAAAGTTTGACGCGAGCCATTTGCCCGGCTGCTATGGCACACTTCGCGTCTGCGTAATTTCCTTGCACCGGGCGCCCGGATTCCGCCCCATCCTGCCATGCCGCGTCATACCACTCGCCTGTTCGGCCGCCACTCGCTGCCCTTCGCCTCGACGATCGCGCTCGCGTGCGCGCTCTGCGGCGTCGCGCGGGCAGATTGCCTGGACGACGCGGCCGCGTTCCAGCACGTGAGCGTCGCCCTGATGCGCGGCATCGCGCAAGTCGAATCGGGGATGAATCCGAACGCCGTCAACACGAATACCAACGGCACGGTCGACATCGGGCTGATGCAGATCAACAGCACGTGGCTGCCGACGCTCGCCCGCGAAGGCATCACACGGGAAAGCCTGTTCGATGCGTGCACGAACGCGTACGTCGGGGCGTGGATCCTGTCGCAGAACATCCGCCAGCTCGGCCCCAACTGGAACGCGATCGGCGCGTACAACTCCGCGTCGCCCGACAAGCGCCTCGCCTATGCGCGCAAGGTCTATGATGCAATCCGGACCATGCCGGATTCGCCGGATACTCCCATGCCCATCCTTCCCCCCTCCTTCACGCCGCCGCAACAGGCGCAGACGTACAACCCGTTCGCGAGCCTGAGCGTGTCGGCGCCGCCCGTCACGCGCGCGCGGACGATCTCGCCGGCCTCGCCGCCGGCGCCGCCGCAGGGGGGCCCCGCCGGCCCGGCCGGTACGTACAACTTCGGATGGACGGTCACCGGCGCCGATCAGGCCAAGCCGACCCAGGTGTTCGACGACGGTGCGCGGGTCTACGTGCAGTTCAGCGACATGAAGCACGTGCCGGCGATCTTCACCGAGACGTCGGCCGGGCGCGTGCTGATGTCGTGGGAGCTGCAGTTTCCGTATGCCGTCGTGACGCGTCCCGCGCAAACGTTGATCTTCCAGCTCGGGCCGTTCGAAGCGCGCGCGCAGCGCAGTTCGGCGGCCGCAGGTATGACCGCGCAGGCCGGGACGGCGGGCACGGCGACGGCCGGCGCATCGGCCCCGGCATCGAAGAAACCGGCCGGTGCGGCAGCAAATGCCGCGACGAACACGGCAGCCAATACGACAGCGAAACGCACCGCCTCGGCCGATGCGCTGTGGTACGTGAATACGCCGTCCACGTCGGGAACGGCGGCGGCCTCGCCTTCGACCGCGAATATTCCCGCCACGCTGCCGACGGCCATCACGTCGAACACGCCGCCACCCGCGCCGGCTCAAGCACCGGCTGCGGCCGCTCAGCCGTCGCGCGCCAGCGCCGACGCGCTGTGGTACATCTCGAAGTAACGCGTGTCCGATCGCACGCGTATCGCGGCGATCCTTTCGATGCGGTCAGCGGCAGTTCGGACGCGGCCGCGCCGCGCTTCATGACATACGCGCGCAGATAGCGGGAGGTCGACGATTCCGGTGACGCAATCGTCACACGGCCCTCACCCGCGCCGCACCCAGATCACTTTCCCGTCGCGGATACCGAGATTGCGGCGCTCCTGCCGGTAGTCCATCGTGCCCGGCAACGACTTGCCGTCGCGCTCGAGCACGCGCCACAGGCAGCCGTCGAGCAGCGTGGTCGCATCGGCCTCGGTCTTGCCGACCAGCGCATCGTCCGGTGCGGCGTCCGCCTTGCATGCCTGCGCGGCGCCCGACTGCAGAGGGGGCCTGGCCGCGCCGCCCGCGGTGGCGTTGGGGTGTTTCGTGTCCATGTCCGCACATCCTGCAAAAGTTGCACTCGCAACGAGTGCAACGAGCATCGCGATCGTGTTCTTCATCGGTTTCTCCCTGTCGCGGCCCGGCGGTCCATGTGCGGCACTCGTGCATGGCCGGGCATCGCATGCGTGATCGATTCCGCATGCTGCCGGCCGTTTCCTGACGGAGCCGGCCAGCGCATGGCGGCCTTTCGCGACCCGGCCGAGCCGCCCCGGCGCTCCTGCGTCGCAGGCCCGGCCTGACGCCGAACCCGAGCGCATGTTACCGCACGCGGTTCGCGGCGACGGCGCGACGCCGACGCATCGCGTGCGTCCCCCGCGCCCCCGCAATCCGTTCAGAACTTGTACGTCACGCCCGCGATGCCGTAGTAGTTGCTGCGCGACTGCACGATCGGGCTGTCGCCGGCGCGGCCGAGCAGCCGCGTCACGCCGCCGGTCGCGAGCACCGACCAGTGCCGCGACAGCGTCCAGTTCCACGCGACCGCCATCGATGCGCTGTCGATCCCGCCGCTCACCGAATACGGCCGGAACCGGCTCGTCATCGACTGTGCGTCGGTCACGCCGTAGAAGGTCTGCATGTAGCGTCCCGAGCCCGCGTGCACGGTGCCCGTCACGATGATCTCGTGCTGCGACGTCTTGAGCACCGGCACCGCGAGATCCACGTGCCCCGACACGCCGCGCGACGTGTGCGTCACTGGAGTATCGATCGTGACGCTCAGCTCCGCCGCATCGAAGAGCGTCACGCCGGCACGCACGCCGACCAGCACCGAGCCCGGAATCCGCCCCATTCCCTTCAGATAGTCGGAGCCCGGCAGGTCGAAGCGGTTCTCGTCCGCGCGGCCCGCGTCGTAGCTCACCGCCGCCGACACGAACGCCCCGTGCGGCAGGTCCAGCCGGTAGCCGGCCCCCTCCGTGCTGTCGACGAAGAAGCCATTGCCGAACTTCGCGGAAAACGACGGCGCAACCACGCCGCGATACTGTTTGCTGCCCTGGTAGCGCGGTGCGAACCCGCCGCCGAGCGACAACGAATACTGGTTTTCCGCGTGGGCAGCGGCGGCGAGGGTCAGGCCGGCGAGCGGCATGCAATAGCGGTAACGGCGAAGTAATGGGCGCACAATATTGAGATAAGGGTGACGAAGCCCGCAGTCTAGGTGCCACCCCGCGCCGAGACTGTCCTGAATGTGCGGCGAATCTGTGCGCAATTGTGTTCGATTGTTGGAGATTGTCGCCCCGCTGCCCCGGCGGTCCATCGGCCGGATAGAATTCGCGTGCCGCGCCGCGTACCGGTCTGCCGGGTGGGAGATGGCGCGTGCATCCCGAGGAGTCCATGAACGAAGTTCCACTCAAATACCGTGTGCTGCTGATCGAGGACGACGATCGCCTCGCGCAGCTCGTCCGCGAATACCTCGACGGCTATGAATTCGCGGTGACGGTCGTGCGGCGCGGCGATCTCGCCGTCGCGGCGGTGCGCGAGCACCAGCCGGCCCTCGTGATCCTCGACCTGATGCTGCCGAATCTCGACGGCATGGAAGTCTGCCGGCGCATCCGCGCGTTCACCAACGTCCCGGTGCTGATCCTGACCGCGCGGGCAGACGTGTACGACCAGGTCGCCGGGCTCGAGACGGGCGCCGACGACTACGTGACGAAGCCGATCGAGCCGCGCGTGCTCGTCGCCCGCGCCCGCGCGCTGTTGCGCCGCGCGCAGCCGGCCGCGGCGGAAGCACCCGCGGTCGCGCCCGACGCGCTCGTCTTCGGCGAGCTCGCCATTTCGCCGCCGAACCGCACCGTCACGTGGCGCGGCGAGCCGGTCGAGCTGAAGACCGCCGAATTCAACCTGCTGCTGATCCTCGCGCGCGCGGCCGGCACCGTGCTGAGCCGCGACGACATCCTGAAGCAGTTGCGCGGGATCGAATTCGACGGGCTCGACCGCTCGGTCGATTCCGGCATCTCGAAGCTGCGCCGCCGCTTCGAGGATGCGTCATCGGAGCCGCACAAGATCAAGACGATCTGGGGTCGCGGCTACCTGTTCAGCCCTTCTGCGTGGGACGAGTAAATGCTGCGCCCGTTGCTCCGGTTGTACCTCGTCGTGATCCTGTTCGTCGGTGCGTCGATCATCTTCATCCAGCTGTCGTTCGACCGGATCTTCTATGAACGCGGCGCGCAGGCGCAGCGTGATTCGCTGACGACCTATTCGTTCGTGCTGAACGACTACCTCGAACGCCATCCGGGCGCGCAGCGCGAGCTGGCATTGCGCGAACTCGCGCTGCATGGCCGCGAAGGGTTCGGCTTCATGTCGATGGCCGACGCGCGTGCGCAACTGAGCGGCGCGCCGTTGCGCGATCTCGATGCCGGCAGGATCGCGATCAGCTACAACGGCAAGGATTACTACATGCCGCTCGCGGACGGCTCGGTGCTGCATGCCCGCCCGATCGAGGCGCCCGACCTCGACATCCGGATCTATGCGTACATGCTGCTCGCGCTCGCGACGCTGTTCGCGGTGGTGCTGTGGATTCACTATCACTGGCGCGACATTCGCCGGCTGCAGGATGCCGCGCGCGCGTTCGGCGCCGGAATGCTGTCGACGCGCGTGAAGCTGTCGGGCAAGTCGAACATCTACGAGCTGTCGCAGCAGTTCAACGACATGGCCGCGCGCATCGAGGCGTCGATCAAGCAGCAGCGCGAAATGATGCACGGCATCTCGCATGAACTGAAAACGCCGCTCGCCCGGCTCGAATTCGGGCTCGCGTTGCTCGCCGACGCCGACGAGACGGGCCGGATGCGCGAGCGCCGCGACGCGCTGCGACGCGACGTGCGCGAACTCGACGAGCTCGTCACCGAGTTGCTGACGATCGGCCGGCTCGAACAGGGTGCGAGCGAGCTCGCGCCGATGGAAGTCGTCGTCGATGCGCTGATCGACAGCGTCGCCGGCAACGTCGCGGACGACATCGCCGATCGCGGCATCGCGCTCGACGTGTCGACGTTCGACGCGCCCGCGACCCACGTCTGCGATCCTAAGCTCGTCGCCCGCGCGCTGCTGAACCTGATTCGCAACGGCGCCCGCTATGCGTCGCGCAAGGTCGTGCTGGCCGCGACCCGCGACCCGTCCGGCGCGCTCGTGCTGAGCGTCGACGACGATGGCCCCGGCATTCCGGCCGCCGAACGCGCCCGCGTGTTCGAGCCGTTCCAGCGGCTGGATTCGAGCCGCGACCGTCAGACCGGCGGTTTCGGGCTCGGGCTCGCGATCGTGCGGCGCGTCGCGCAGGTGCACGGCGGCGACGTGCGGCTCGAGGATTCGCCGCTCGGCGGCGCGCGCTTCGTGATCACGCTGCCCGTGCGTGCGCTGCCGGACAGTCTGTTCGACGTCGCGCAGCACGTGGAAAGCACGCATGCCGATGCGCGCCGCCGCAGCGGCACGGGCACGGTCGTCCCGCTTCGATGAAAACGGCGGCGGGCGGCTACCCGCCCCCGCGTGACCGTGCCTTCGCTCAGCGCCGGCGCAACAGCGCGACGAAGAACAGGCTGCCGAACAGCGCGGTCACGATGCCGATCGGCAGGTCCTCCGGCGCCGCGAGCGTGCGCGCGGCGACATCGGCCCACACGAGCAGGATCGCGCCGGCCAGCGCGGCGACCGGCAGCAGCCGGCCGTGCTCCGCGCCGACGACGCGACGGCACAGATGCGGCGTCACGAGCCCGACGAAGCCGATCGCGCCGCTCACCGCGACCATCGCGCCCGTCGCGAACGACGCGACGACGAACACCTCGCGCCGCATCCGCGCGCTCGGCACGCCGAGCGACGCGGCGGCGACGTCGCCCGACATCAGCGCATTCAGTTCGCGTCGGCGCGCATGGAGCGCGCCGCCGGCGAGCACCGCGCATACGGCCGGCACCGGCAGCAGGTCCCAGCGCGCGAGCCCGACGCCGCCGAGCATCCAGAACAGCACCGACGACGCGGCGCGCTGGTCGCCGAGATACAGCAGCAGGTTGCCGAACGCGGCCATCATGAACGACACCGACACACCCGCGAGCAGCAGCCGGTCCGATTCGAGCCGGCCGCTCCGGTAAGCGAGCGCGACCACGCACGCGGTCGCCGCGAGCGCCCCTGCAAACGCGGCGGCCGACAGCGTGAACGGACCGAACGCCGCGCCGGCCACCACCGTCACCGCGATCGCGCCGAGCATTGCGCCCGCGCTCACGCCGAGCAGGTGCGGATCGGCCAGGCGGTTCGCGGTCGCCGCCTGCAACGCGACACCGACCGTCGCCAGCGTCGCGCCGACGAGCGCGGCCAGCAGCGCACGCGGCATCCGGATCAACCACACGATGCTGTCGTCGCCCGGCGCCGCCGCAAACGCATCGGCGCCGCCGAACGCCGACGCGACGTGCGCGGCGACGATCCGCACCGCGGCCGGCATCGCGATCGGCGCGGGACCGAACGCGGCCGACACGACGATCGACACGATCAGCAGCACGGCCAGCCCCGGCAGCACCACGCGCATGTCGAGCCGCGCCGCCTGCCCGCGCACGCTCATCGTGCCGCTCCGGCGAATGCGGCCGGATACAGCGCGCGGGCCAGCGTCTCGACCGCCGCGACGTTCTCCGGGCCGGGCGTCGCGGCATCGTACGGAATCACGACGAAGCGCCGGTCGCGAATCGCGGCCACGCGCGCGAGCGCCGGCTGGCTCGACAGGAACTGCTGCTTCTGCGCGGCCGTGACCGCCGAATAGTCGACGATCACGATCACCTGCGGATCGCGCGCGACCACGCTTTCCCAGCTCACCTGCGTCCAGCTGCGCGGCAGGTCGTCCATCACGTTGCGCGCGCCCGCCGCCGCGAGCAACGCGGTCGGCATCGCGAGCCCGCCCGCGGTCATCGGCTTGTCGGTGCCGCTGTCGTACACGAACACGCGCAGCGGCGCCGGGCGCCCGATCGCGCGCGACACCGCCGCGAGCCGCGCGCGCATCCCGGCGACGACCTGCGCGGCGCGCGCATCGACACCGAAGATGCGACCGAGATTGGTCAGGTCGCGGAACACGTCGTCGAACGACGCGGCCGACTGCTTCATCACGTGCGAACACGATTCGGTCAGTTCGTAGGTGCGGATGCCGAACGGCGCGAGCGTCGCCGGTGTCACCGGCCCGCCGACGTGCATCCCGTAGTTCCAGCCCGCGAGATAGAAATCGGCGCGCGCGGCGGCCAGCACTTCCAGCGACGGATACTGGCTCGCCAGTTCGGGCACGCCGCGCAACGCGTCGCGCACGCGCGCGGTGCCCGTCTTCCAGCCGCCGATGCCCGTATAGCCGACGAGCCGGTCCTTCAGGCCGAGCGCGAGCATCATTTCGGTCAGGTTCACGTCGTTGCTCACCGCGCGCGTCGGTGCGCGCTCGAACGTCACGTCGCGATCGCAACTGCGCACGGTGACGGGATAGGCGAGCGCGTGCGCGGCCGCGCCGCCGAGCACGGCAGCTGCGACCAGCCGGCGGGCGACGAAAGACAGGAGAGGAAACGGCATGGTGGTCATTCCGGATGAAGCGGCGTGATGCGCGGGCGGCCCGTGGCGGGATGGCGATCGACGAGTGCGGCGACGCCGAACACGTCGCGCATCAGCGCTTCGGTCAGCACGTCGTCCGGCGCGCCGGACGCGACGACGCGGCCGTGCGCGAGCACATGGAGCCGGTCGCAATACGCGGCCGCGAGATTGAGGTCGTGAATCGTCGCGAGCGTCGCGATGCCGAGGCGGCGCACGCGCGCGAGCAGTTCGAGCTGGTGACGCAGGTCGAGATGGTTGGTCGGTTCGTCGAGCAACAGCAGCTCGGGTTGCTGCGCGAGTGCGCGGGCCAGCAGCGCGCGCTGCTTCTCGCCGCCCGACAGCGACGCAAAACGCTGCGCGCGACGCTCGACGAGGCCCACATCGTGCAGCGCGGATTCGACGATCCGGCGGTCGTCGGCCGACTCCGCATCGAACGCCCGCTTGTGCGGCGTGCGGCCCATGCCGACCAGCTCGTCGACCGTCAACCCGAAATCGTCGGGCGCTTCCTGCTGCAGCACCGCGATGCGCTGTGCGACTGCGCGCGGCCGCATGCGCCACACGTCCTGCGCGTCGAGCGCGACGCGCCCCGCGTCGGGCTGCGCGTAGCGGAACACGCAGCGCAGCAGGCTCGTCTTGCCGCTGCCGTTCGGGCCGACCAGCCCGACGAACTCGCCTTCGGCCACCGTCAGCGTCACCGAATCGAGCACGTCGACCGCGCCGCCGGGAGACCAGCTCACGCGTTCGATGTCGAGCATGTGTTTGACGGGACGCATGTCGTGCCGCCCTAGAAGCGCATCGTCGCGACGAGCTCCGCCGAGCGCGACGGGCCGAGCAGCCATTGCTCGCCGCCGTTCGACGTCGTCACCGCGTACGTGCGGTTCGCGAGATTGCGCAGATACAGCGCGAGCTCGGTGCGCGACGTCGGCTGCCAGCGCAGCGACGCATCGAACACCGTATACGACGGCACCTGCACGCGATTCGCATCGTCGCCGTAGGTCGCGCCGACGTAACGCACGCCCGCATTCACGTGCCAGCGCTCGGCGAACGCCCAGCCGAGCCACAGGTTCGCGGTCTGCTGCGGCACGCCCGACGGCACGTTGCCGGCCCGCGACACCGTCGCGCCGCCGACCGTCTGGTTGAATGCGTCGTAGCGCGCACGCAGCAACGCGACGTTCGCATCGATCGTCCAGCCGTGCGACAGCCGCGCGCCGCCGGTCAGCTCGACGCCGCGCGACGACTGCCGGCCGACCTGCTGGCGCAGCGCCGGATTGAACGGATCGGTGCTGAGCAGGTTGCGCTTCGTGATGTCGTACACCGCGAACGTCCAGTACGCGCGCCCGTCGAGCAGCGTCTGCTTGAGCCCGGCTTCCCACTGTTCGCCGGTCGCGAGCCGGACGTTCATCTGCGACGCGGACAGCGTCACGAGCGAGCCGACGCCCTCCGCGCCCGTCGTGTACTGCGCATAGGCGGTGAACGTCGGCGCGATGTCGAACACGACACCGGTGCGCCAGCCGACGTTCGCGAACCGCTTGTCGAAGCCCGCGCCGGTCTCCGCCTGCTCGCGACTGAACGCGATATGGTCGTAGCGCAGGCCACTCACCCACGCGAGCCGCGGCAGCACCTCGAGCCGGTTCTCCGCGAATACCGCCGCCTGCCGTGCGCGCGTGCTGAATTGCGGCACGGTCGGATCGGGGCTCGTGAACACACCAGGATCGAAGCCGTGCGCGGGCACCGTCGTTTCGCCGCCGTACGGCGAATTGTTGACGCCGCTGAACGTGATCTGGCTGAATTCCGTGCCGACGACGAAACGGTTCGCGCGACCGAACAGCATCCCGTCGAAACGCGCGCTCAGCCGGTCGCCGATCTGCCGCTGATGATGGCCGATGTCGAGATAGTCGCCGCGCGTGACGCGTCCCGTCGCGGGGTCGAGCACATATGACTCGGCGTTACGCCAGTGACGGTTCGATGTCAGGTAGTAGAGCTGGTTGCTGATCGTCACGCCGGGCGCGGGCCGGTAGCTGGCCGACAGGCGCGTCCACTGGTCGTAGTACGAAATCGTCGCGTCGCCGACCGTGTAGTTCAGCTTGCGCAGCGACGGATCGAGCACGCCGTGCGGCGCCGGCACGCCATAGTAGGTCGCCGGCATCTGGCGCCCGTAGTCGTAGTCGAGCGTCAGCGTGAGCTGCGGGCTCACGTCGAACGTCAGCGCGCCGCCGATGGCCGTCGTATGCGTGTCGGCCCGCTCGGCGAGACCGTTCGCACGCGCATCGCTTGCGTAGAAGCGGTACGACAGCCGCGGGCCGAGCGCGCCCGTCGTATCGAACGCGAAGCGCTTCGCGCCGTCGGGGCCGACGCCCGCCTGCAGCGTCGTCTCGCGCGTGCGCTGCGGCCGCTTCGGCACCACGTTCACGACTCCGCCGATCGCCCCTTCGCCGTACAGCACCGATGCCGGGCCGCGCAGCACCTCGATGCGCGCGACCGACCACGTGTCGAACGGAAACGTGATCGTGCCGGCCGCCGGCATCAGCCGCACGCCGTCGAGCAGCGTCATCACCGATTCCTGCCCGCTGAAGCCGCGCACGCTCAGTGCGGTGCCGCCGGTGCCCGGTGCGATCGCGCTCGCAAAGCCGGCCGTGCGCGTGACCGCGTCGAGCACCGTGCGATCGCCGCGTGCGTCGATCGTGTCGGCCGTGACGGTTTCGACGCTCGCGGGCGTGTCGAGACTGGCAAGCCCGAGCCGCGAGCCCGTTTCGAGCGGTTGCGTCAGCGGATCGGCCGGCGCGGACGACGCGGTGACGTTGATCGCCGGCAGCGCGTGCCGGTCATCCGGCGCCGACGCCGCAGCTTCGGCGGCCAGCGCGCCGGTGGTGGCCATCGCGCAGCCCAGCAAGGTCGTGCACCTGCGTGCCGCGCGAGTGCGCCAGGCGCCCGTGGTCCGGCGCGGCGCGGCATGGCGCCGCTCCCCGCGCGCCGGGGTATGTCCGGTTCTCGTCACGTCGTATCGATCTTCGTTGGTGTCGCCGCACGCGGCCGGCCCGGGTAGC
The DNA here is from genome assembly GCF_001319805.1 of Burkholderia sp. E168m22. Classification (NCBI taxonomy): domain Bacteria; kingdom Pseudomonadati; phylum Pseudomonadota; class Betaproteobacteria; order Burkholderiales; family Burkholderiaceae; genus Burkholderia; species Burkholderia sp. E168m22. The sequence goes on along the minus strand of NZ_BBSK01000014.1, from coordinate 169,100 downwards.
CCGGCCGGCCGGCGACGAAAACGTCAGATGATACAATATATCAACTTGATCCGTCAGGGTTTCGACAGCTTGAGTTATCGCCCCGCGCGGCTACAGCGGGAAGCCGAACTTGTCGCGCTACGGCCGGTTACGTGCCGCGAATGCGAGCATCCGCGCACGCGCATGCTCGCCGCGCGCCTCGTCGAGGCCGCGCACAACCTCGCGCGCGGGGCTCCGCAACGCGGCCGCAAGTCGGTTGCACGCTAGCCGCCACCCCGCTCAACCGCCGGTCTTGAACGCCGGCAACTGCTGCCCGAGCCGCGCGCCCATCTCCGCGCCGAGCGCCTGCAGCGCATTGAACGGCCGGATCATCACCTCGAAGTCGACGATCCGGCCGTCGTCGTCGAAGCGGATCATGTCGATTCCCTTCAACGCCTTGTCGCCGATGGTCGCGCCGAACTCCAGTACGACGCTCTTGCCGTCGTCGGTCGCGAACTGGCGGTGATACGTGAAGTTCTCGAGGATCGTGATCACCGTGCGCAGCGCCATCAGCAGCGCGGGTGCCGGCCCGTACGGCTTGAACGCCATCGGCGAACGGAACGTGGCGTCCGGATGGACGATCGATTCCAGCGTGCCGAAATCCTTGCGTTCGACCATCGCGTGCCATGCGTCGAGCGATTTCGCGACGGCAGGATGAACATTCAGCGGCGAGTGCGTCATCGCAGTCTCCAGTAACGTGGTTGGACGGGGGAAGAAACGAATCGGTATCAAAGGGTCGCGGCCAGCGTCGTGCCCTGGTGAATCGCGCGCTTCGCATCGAGCTCGGCGGCCTCGCATGCGCCGCCGATCAGATGCACGCGGCATCCGGCTGCCTGCAGTTGCTCCGCCAGCTCGCGCGACGGCTCCTGCCCCGCGCAGATCACCACGTTGTCCACCGGCAGCATCTGCTCGACGCCGTCGATCGTCACGTGAAGACCTTCATCGTCGATGCGCCGGTACGTGACCGCCGACGACATCCCGACGCCGCGCGCCTTCAGCGCCGTACGGTGAATCCATCCGGTGGTCTTGCCGAGCCCGTCGCCGACCTTCGACGCCTTGCGCTGCAGCAGATGTACGTGCCGCGCCGCCGGCTCGGGCCGCGCGACACCCAGCCCGCCGGCATTCGCATACGACCGGTCGACACCCCATTCGCTGAAGAACCGGTCAGCGTCGACACGTTCGCCAGCGTCGCGATGAACGAGATATTCGGCGACGTCGAAGCCGATGCCGCCCGCGCCGACGATCGCGACGCTGCGGCCCACGGCCTTGTCGTCGCGCAGCACGTCGAGATAGCCGAGCGCTTTCGGATGCCCGATGCCGTCGATCGGCGGCGTGCGCGGCACGATGCCCGTCGCGATCACCACCTCGTCGAATTCGCCCTGCAGCAGCATCTCGGCGGTCGCACGCGTGTTGACGTGCAGCGCGATGCCGCGCAATTCGATCTGCCGGCGGAAATAGCGCAGCGTCTCGTTGAACTCTTCCTTGCCCGGCACCTTCTTCGCGATGTTGAACTGGCCGCCGATCTCGGCGCCCGCTTCGTACAGCGTGACCGCATGACCGCGTTCGGCCGCCGTGACCGCGAAGCCGAGGCCCGCCGGCCCGGCGCCGACCACCGCGATCCGCTTGCGGCGCGGCGCGGGCTGGATCACGAGCTCGGTTTCATGACACGCACGCGGATTCACGAGGCACGACGTGATCCTGCCGCTGAACGTATGGTCGAGGCACGCCTGGTTGCAACCGATGCACGTGTTGATTTCGTCCGCGCGCCCTTCCCGCGCCTTGCGGACGAACTCGGCATCGGCGAGAAACGGCCGCGCCATCGACACCATGTCGCCATAGCCGTCGGCGAGCAGTTGCTCGGCGACTTCCGGCGTGTTGATCCGGTTGGTCGCGACAAGCGGGATCCCGACCTTGCCCATCAGTTGCCGCGTCACCCACGCATACGCGGCGCGCGGCACCTTGGTCGCGATGGTCGGAATGCGCGCCTCGTGCCAGCCGATGCCGGTATTGAGGATCGTCGCGCCGGCCGCCTCGATCGCCTGCGCGAGCCGGATCACCTCGTCGAGCGTCGAGCCGCCTTCGACGAGATCGAGCATCGACAGCCGGTAGATGACGATGAAGTTCGTGCCGACACGCTCGCGCACCCGCCGCACGATCTCGACCGCGAAGCGGATGCGGTTCTCGTACGCGCCGCCCCATGCATCGTCGCGATGGTTCGTGCGTGCGGCGATGAATTCGTTGATCAGGTAGCCCTCGGACCCCATGATCTCGACGCCGTCGTAGCCCGCATGCTGCGCGAGCGCCGCGCATCGCACGAAATCGGCGATCGTCTCGTCGACCTCGTCGCTCGTCAACGCATGCGGCGTGAACGGGTTGATCGGCGCCTTCAGCGCGCTCGGCGCCGCGAGCGCCGGGTGATACGCATAACGCCCGAAATGCAGGATCTGCAACGCGATCCTGCCGCCCTCCGCGTGCACCGCGCGCGTCACGACACGATGGCGTTCGGCTTCCGCTTCGGTCGTCAGCATCGCGCCGGCCGGCGCCGGACGGCCGCGCTCGTTCGGCGCGAAGCCGCCCGTGACGATCAGGCCGGCCTCGCCGCGCGCGCGCTCCGCATAGAACGCGGCCATCCGATCGAAGCCGTTCGGCGCCTCCTCGAGGCCGACGTGCATCGACCCCATCAACACGCGGTTCCGGAGCGACGTGAAGCCGAGTTCGAGCGGGGTCGTCAAATGCGGATAACGGGAAGCCATCGGGTGTCTCCATGTTTATGCAACAAGTTGCATTGATAGTAGCTCGCCGGGTTTTTTTATGCAACATGTTGCATAAAAGCATCCGCGTCGTTTGTGCTGCGGCCCCGATATGGCAAGATGCGGTTCATTCCGCAGCCTTCGCCGATTCGACATGTCCCTGCCGCACGCGCTTCTCACCGCCCTCGCCGAACGCCCCGGTTCGGGGTCCGAGCTCGCCGATCGCTTCGATCGTTCGATCGGCTATTTCTGGCAGGCGACGCACCAGCAGATTTATCGCGAACTCGGGCGTCTCGAGGAAATGGGCTGGATCGAATCGCTGCCCGCCGAGTCCGGTCGCGGCCGCAAGCGCGCGTACCGGATCCTGCCGGCCGGCAAGAAGGAATTGCGCCGCTGGATCGCCGAGCCGGAAGATCCGACGCCGCTGCGCGAAGCGTTAATGGTGCGCCTGCGCGCGGAAGCCGTGCTCGGGCCGGCCGGCCTCGAGCACGAGATCCGGCGGCGCATCGCGCTGCATCAGGAAAAGCTGGACTTGTATCTGCAGATCGAGGCGCGTGATTTTGTGGCGCCCGGCGATCCGGCGACCGGCGATCCGGCGGCCGCCGATTCACGCACGAAGCGCCTGCAGCATCTGGTGCTGCAGGCCGGCATCGCGAACGAGCGGTTCTGGGTCGAGTTTTCGCAGCATGCGCTCGAGACGCTGCGCCTGCCGAAAGATTGAAGGGGCTGACGAAGCAGGCGCGTTGTTCGTTTCACCGCCGATCGAAATCGCGCGCCGGTGTAGCGGAGCGCAGCGCTTTACAGCAGGTCGCGCGCCGCGCCCAACGTCGTGAAAAATCCGCCGCCCGGCCAGCATTGAATTGCCGCGCGGCGAGCCCCGATCAAGCGTCCGGAAAAATCACCACCTTGCCCTTCACCTGCCGGTTGGCCATCCGCGCGATCGCGTCGGCCGCGCCGTCCAGCGACACGCGCTCGGTGATCGCGGGCCGCACCTTGCCGGCTGCGAACCATTCGGCGAGCAGCCGCATGTTCGCGGCATGCTGTGCCGGGTCGCGCCGCACCGCATCGCCCCAGAACACGCCGAGAATGTCGCGCTCCTTCAGCAGCGCAAGGTTCAACGCAATCTTCGGAATCTCGCCGGCCGCGAAACCGACCACGAGGAACCGGCCGCGCCACGCGGTCGCGCGCAGCGCCGCTTCGCTGTACGCGCCGCCCACCGGATCGTAGACGACGTCGGCGCCGCGCCCGCCGGTCAGTTCGTCGACGCGGCGGCGCAGGTCTTCGGTCGCATAGTCGATCGTCTCGTCGGCGCCCGCTTCGCGGCACAGCGCGAGCTTGTCCGCGCTCGACGCCGCCGCGATCACGCGCGCACCGAGCGCCTTCGCGATCTCGATCGCGGCGATCCCGACGCCGCCGGCCGCGCCCAGCACGAGCAGCGTCTCGCCCGCCTGCAGGCGCGCACGCTGCTGCAACGCGTGCAGCGACGTGCCGTAGGCGAGCACGAGCGCCGCGCCCTGCTCGAACGTCATGCCGGGCGGCAGCGCGGCGAGCTGCCGCGCATCGGCCACGCACTGCTGCGCGAACCCGCCGTGCCCGGTAAACGCCATCACCGAATCGCCGGGCCGCCACGCGGTGACGCCCTCGCCGACCGCGTCGATCACGCCGGCAAATTCGGCGCCCGGCGAAAACGGCAGCACCGGTTTCACCTGATACAACCCCTGGACGATCAGCGCGTCGGGAAAATTGAGCGAGGCCGCCTTCACCTGAATCCGGACCTGCCCGGCAGCCGGTTCGGGAATCGCGACGTCCTCGATACGCAAGCGGTCGATCGGGCCGAATGCGGAACACAACAGGGCTTTCATGCGCTTCTGTCTCCTTGCGCGGCGTGGCCGGGCATCGGTACGGGGTGCGGGATGGCCCCGCGCGGCCAGTTCACGACGTGCATGCGATGACCATCGCATCGGCAAGATCGTCGGTATTCCGGAATGTCGTTGAAACCACGTTCAGAACCACGCGTCGCGCATGTCGAGCGTCGTCGTGTCGACGCTCGACAGCAGGTCGAGCTGCGCATCCACCTTCGGCAGTTCCCAGCGGAAGAAGTAGCGGGCCGCCGCACGCTTGCCGTCGTGGAAATCGCCGTCGTGTCCGTGCGCGGCGAGCGTCACGTCGAGCCACAGCCACGCAACGACGAGATGGCCGAACGCTTCGAGATACACGCTCGCGTTCGCCAGCCGCGTCCGCGGATCACCGATCGCGTTCAACTGATGCGTCACGTCGCACAGTCTCGCCCAACGCTGCGCCAACGCATCGGCCTGCTCGCGCGTGCCGGCATCCAGTGCCCGCGCGCGCTCGACGGTCGCGCCGATCCGCGCATCGAGCGCGCGCAGCGACGCGCCGTCGTCCTGCGTGACCTTGCGGCCCAGCAGATCGAGCGCCTGGATGCCGTGCGTGCCTTCGTGAATCGGATTCAGGCGGTTGTCGCGATAGAGCCGTTCGACCGCGTAGTCGCGCGTGTAGCCGTAGCCGCCGTGCACCTGGATCGCGAGATCGTTCGCGGCCAGACACCACTGCGACGGCCAGCTTTTCGCGATCGGCGTCAGGATGTCGAGCAGGCGCGTAGCCTCGGCGCGCGCCGTCGCATCGCCGTGCGCGCGCGCTTCGTCGACCAGTTTCGCGCAGTACAGGATCAACGCGAGACCGCCTTCGACATAGGCCTTCTGCGCGAGCAGCATGCGCCGCACGTCCGGATGGTCGACGATCGGTGCCTGCGGCGCGGCCGCATCCTTGGCCGCAGGCCCGAGCGGGCGGCCTTGCGGGCGGTTGCGCGCGTAGTCGAGCGCGTGCAGATAACCGGTGTAGCCGAGCGCCACCGCGCCCGCGCCGACCCCGATACGCGCCTCGTTCATCATATGGAACATGTAGGCGAGGCCGTGATTCGGCTGGCCGACCAGATAACCGATCGCACCCGCGCGCCCTTCCGGCCGATAACGCGTCCCTTCGCCGAAATTCAGCAGACAGTTGGTCGTGCCGCGATAGCCCATCTTGTGGTTCAGCCCGGCGAGCACGACGTCGTTGTGCTCACCGCTCGCGTCGCCATCGGTGCCGGTCAGGAACTTCGGCACGATGAACAGCGAGATGCCGCGCGTGCCGGGCTGCAGCCGGCCATGTTCGTCGGGGATCTTCGCGAGCACGAGGTGAACGATGTTTTCCGCCAGCTCGTGCTCGCCGCCGGAAATCCACATCTTGTTGCCGGTCAGCCGGTAGCGCGGGCCGAGCGGGGAAGCGCCTTCGAAATCGGCGCGCGTCGCGATGTCGGACAGCGACGAGCCGGCTTGCGGTTCGGACAGGCACATCGTGCCGAGGAAACGCCCTTCCAGCTCCGGGCGCGCGAACGCGTCGATCTGCGCGGCGCTGCCGTGCGCGACGAGCAGGTTCGCGTTGGCGACGGTCAGGAACGGATACGCGGCGGTCGCGATGTTCGCGGCCTGGAAGAACAGGAACGACGCGGCTTCGACGAGCTTCGGCAAGCGCATGCCGCCGAGCGCTTCGTCGTGACCTGCGGCGATCAGCCCGGCGTCCGCGAACGCGCGCACGGCCGGCTCGACTTCCGGGATCAGCGTCACGCGTTCGCCGTCGAACCGCGGCTCCTCGCGATCGCCGCGCGCCGCGTGCGGCGCGAACAGGTCTTCGGCAATCCGCTCGCTGGTGTCGAGCACCGCGTCGAAGGTCTCGCGACTATGCTCCGCGTAGCGCGGCAGCGCGACGAGCGCTTCGGCGTCGAGCCAGTCATACAGCAGGAACGCGAGATCGCGTCGCGACATCAACAGACTCATCGTGCTGCCTCCCGGGTTGCCGGCCGTGTCAGCCGAATGAAGGGTTGCGTGACTGCAAGCGCTGGCAGGAATTTAGCACGGTCGTTCGCAAACGACAACGACGCGCAAGCTAGTCCGCGTATCCGGGATTACGCCGATCGAGCTGGCGCAGCAATCCGGGCCAGACGAGCGCCCCGGCGCCCATTCCGCGCGTGACCGCGGCGATCTGCTGCTTGATGCCGTCGAGAATCGGCTGCGCGATCGGCAGCAGCGTCGAGCCGCCCGCCTGCGCGCGCACCTGGATCATGCAGGCCGCTTCGAAGAAGTACATCGCGACGAACGCATCGGCCGGCGTCGCACCGACGGTCAGCAACCCGTGGTTGCGCAACATCAGGTTCGTGTTGCCGCCGAGGTCGCGCACGAGGCGCGCCTTCTCGCCCTCGTTGAGCGCGATGCCCTCGTAGTCGTGATAGCCGAGCGACGCCAGCACGCCGAGCGACTGCTGCGACAGCGGCAGCAAGCCCGCTTCCTGCGCCGAGACGGCCACGCCGTTGATCGAATGCGTGTGCATCACGCATTGCGCATCGTCGCGGGCCGCATGCACCGCGCTGTGGATCGTGAAGCCGGCCGGGTTGATCTCGTACGGCGATTCGGACACCTTGCGTCCGTCGAGATCCACCTTGACCAGCGACGACGCCGTGATCTCGTCGAACATCATCCCGTACGGGTTGATCAGGAAGTGGTGCTCGGGGCCGGGCACCCGCGCGGAAATATGGGTGAACACGAGATCGTCCCAGCCAAACAGCGCGGTGAGGCGATACGCGGCCGCCAGGTTGACTCGTGCATCCCATTCGGCGGGAGAAACCGTCTGTTTCACACTGACATCGGATGAGGTCACGTCATGCTCCTTGTTCAGGGCTCGAAGTGAGCCGGGCCGCACGATGCGGCCCGGCGCGGGACAGATGCTGCGTCAACCGGCCTGCGGTTTCGCGAGCTGATCGGCCACCGGCAGGCTGCGGATACGCGTGCCGGTCGCCGCGAAGATCGCGTTGGTCAGCGCCGGCGCGACGGGCGGCAGGCCCGGTTCGCCGACACCGCCGAGCGGCGTCGCGTAATCGTCCGGCGCGACGAGATGCACGCGGATCTCGCGCGGCGCCTCGTTCATTCTCAGCACCTGGAAGCCGTTGAAGTTGCTCTGCTCCGGGCGGCCGTCCTTGAACGTGATCTCGCCGTGCAGCGCGATGCCGAGCCCCATCACCACCGCGCCCTCGAGTTGCGAACGCACGCGCTCCGGATTGACCTGCGGCCCGCAGTCGATCGCGATGTCGACGCGCGGCACCGAGATCCTGCCGTCCGCATCGACCTGCACCTCGCACACCGCGGCCGTGTACGACACGAAGCTGCGATGCGCGGCGATCCCGAGCCCGTGCCCCTTCGGCAGCTTGCGCCCCCACCCGGCTTCGCGCGCGACCGTCTCGACCACGCGCCGCAGCCGCCCCGTATCGACCGGATACAGCGCGGGGTCCTCGCCGTAGTTCACGTTTTTCACCGTGATGTGCGGCTCGAAACGCCGCGCGGGCCCGATCAGGTCGAGCAGGAAATCCTTCGGATCGCGGCCGGCCGCATGCGCGAGCTCCGATACGAAACTCTGGATGCCGAACGCATGCGGAATGTTGTACACCGAGCGGAACCAGCCGATCCGCGTGTGCGCTTGCGCGGCCGGATTCTCGATCCGCACGTTCGGAATCGCGAACGGCAGATCCGCGATGCCTTGCGCGAGCTCGCCCGGCTGCTCGTGCACGACGCCGGGCCGGAACGTCGACTGGATCGATGGCGCGACCGTGCGATGCTGCCACGCGACCACCTTCCCCGACGCATCGATCCCGCCGTCGAACGCTTCGAGCGACACCGCGTGGAAGTAGTCGTGCGCGATGTCGTCCTCGCGCGTGAAGGTCAGCTTCACGGGTGCGCCGACCGCCTTCGACAGCAGCGCGGCTTCCACCACGTAATCGGGCTTGGACTTGCGGCCGAACCCGCCGCCGAGCAGCGTCACGTTGACCGTCACGCGCTCCGTCGGCAAGCCGAGCGCCTTCGCGATTTCGTCGCGCGTGGTCTGCGGCGCCTGCGTGCAGGTCCATACTTCGCAGCGGCCGTCGGCCACCCGCACGACGGCCGCGGGCGGCTCCATCGTCGCGTGCGCGAGATGCGGAATGTAGTACGTCGCGCGCACGCGTTTCGCCGCACCGGCGAGTGCCGCCGCCGCGTCGCCGTCGCTGCGGATCACGTCGCCCGGCTGCGCGGCAGCCGCTTCGAGCGCCTTGCGATATTCGGCCGAGTCGTAGCCCGCGTTGGGTCCGTGCTTCCAGTCGATCTTCAACTGCGCGCGTGCCTGGATGGCCGTCCACGTATCGTGCGCAATCACGGCCACGCCGCCGAGCGGCTGGAAGCCGGAAGGCAGCGGCGTCGACGCCAGTTGCACGACCTTCACGACACCCGGCAGCTTCCCGGCAGCCGATGCATCGAACGACGCCACCGTATCGCCGTAGACCGGCGGGCGCGCGACGACCGCGTACAGCATGCCGTCGAGCCGCGTATCGATCCCGTACTGCGCCCGCCCGCCTACGATGTCGCGTCCGTCGATCAGCGCCGTCTTGCCCTTGCCGATATAGCGGAATTCGGCCGGCGCCTTCAACGCCACGCTTTTCGTATCGGGCACCGGCAGCGCGGCGGCTTTCGCGGCCAGTTCGCCGAAGCCGAGCTTGCGGCCGGTTTTCGTGTCGACGACCTCGTGCACCGTCGCCTTCACCTGGCGCACGTCGACGCCCCACGTCGCTGCCGCGGCTTGCTCGAGCATCGTGCGCGCGGCCGCGCCCGCTCGGCGCAGCGCGGCGAAGCTCTGGCGCAGGCTGCGCGAACCATCGGTGTTCTGGTTGCCGTAGCGCGGCTCGTCGCCTACCGCTTGCGCGACCTTCACGCGCGCCCAGTCCGCGCCGAGCTCGTCGGCCACCACGAGCGCCACGCTCGTGCGCACGCCCTGCCCCATCTCGGAGCGGATGCAGGTCACCGTGACGGTGCCGTCCGGGGCGATCGCCACGAACAGGTTCGGATCGTCGCGCAAGCCGTGCGGCATCCCTGCGCCGCCGTACTGCGGATTCGCGCTGACGGGCGGCTGCACCGGCGCGGCCGCCTGCGCGAGCGACGGCACGCCGAACGCGAGCAACAGCCCGCCCGATGCGAAGCCCAGCAGCAGCGCGCGACGGCTTGCGTTGTGCACGGAGAGTTCGGACGCGCTCATGCGGCACCTCCGCGCCGCACGGCCAGCCGGATCGCCGCGCGAATGCGCGTATAGGTGCCGCAACGGCAGATGTTGCCGGACATCGCATCGTCGATGTCGGCGTCGGTCGGATGGGGATTGGTCTTCAGCAGCGACGCGGCCTGCATGATCTGCCCGGACTGGCAGTAGCCGCATTGCGCGACGTTCAGCTCCTGCCACGCCTGCTGCAGCGGGTGCGTGAGGTCCGTCGACAAGCCTTCGATCGTCGTCACGCGCTTGCCGGCGGCGACCGCGACGGGCGTGATGCACGCGCGGATCGCCACGCCGTCGAGATGCACGGTGCACGCGCCGCACAGCGCCATCCCGCAGCCGAACTTGGTGCCGGTGTGGCCGAGCACATCGCGCAGATACCAGAGCAACGGCATGTCGGGATTGCCGTCGAAATGCTGCTCGCTACCGTTGACGGTCAGCGTGATCATCGTTCACCTCCTGGTTGCGATGCCCGCCGGGCAGGCATCGGGTGGGGATTCGAACGGCGCGGCGCACATTCCGAACGATCAGGCAGGCGTGGCACCGTTTCGTCGACCGTGTCGCGTGCAGCACGGTCGGGCTGATGCTGCGAACGATGCTGTCGGCCGGTTGCCTGCGCAACCTTTCAACGTCACGCCGGCCAGACGCTCGTCCGCATGGATCGCCGTCCGCATTATCGAACCATTTCGGATTTGACGTCGGATCGACGCGGTTCGGGAGTTTTAGGCAAACGGCACGGGAATTCGGCCGGAAACGGCATGCGTCGACGGCCGATCGCGCCCGTCAGTCGACCAGCACCACGGGCTTGCCCGAGAACCGCCGATGCCGGAGCCCTTCCAGCTGTGCGGGCAACTTCTCGAAGTCGCCCGTGACGCGTGCTTCGGGTTGCATCCGGCCGTTCGCGATACCGGCGAGCAGCATGCTGCCCGCCGTGGTCGTCTCGAGCCACGCCGCATCGTCGCCATACGTGTGCAACGCATTCAGCGCGACTTCATGAAGCGACGCGCTCGACGTGAACGGCGGCAGCGGCGGCGTGTCGAAGCGCCCCTGGATGCACACGATATGCCCGTTCGCGGCCACTGCAGGTGCCCAGCGGGCCGCATACCGCGCATCGATGCTGTCGAACACCGCATAGAAACGCCGGGCCAGTTCGGGCGTCGCGCCGATCGTTTCATCGACGGCGCCCGGCAGGAAATGGCTTGCCCCTCGCTCGCGCAGGCGCTCCCAATGTCGTTCGTGGCTCGACACCGACACCACGAACCCGCGATCGGCGGCGATCTGCACCAGGTAGTTGCCGACCGCGCCACCCGCGCCGCTGACGAGGATTTCCCTCGCCACGCGGTACGGTACCTTCTCGAGCGCCTGCCATGCGGTCAGCGCCGGGCACGGGACGCTCGCCGCCGTTTCGAAATCGAGCGTGTCGGGCACCGTCAGCAGCACGCCGGCCGCAACCGGCGTGTATTCCGCGAAACTCCCGTGCTCGCCGAGCGCCTGATGATAGGCGACGCGGCGGCCCAGCAGGTAGCGCATCGCGTCGTCCGCAACCGCGACCACCGTGCCCGCGCCATCGACGCCGGGCACATGCCCGAGACGCCAGTTCACGAGCGCGCCGCCAAGCACTTTCCAGTCGACCGGATTGAGACCGATCGCGTGGTTGCGGACCAGCACCTGGCCGGGCTTCAGCCCCGGCATTTCGCGTTGTTCGAGACGCAACTGCGCGGGATGCTCGCTGCCTTGCCAGGTCCACGCCCGATAGCGGGCCGGCAATGATGCTTGATGAATGAATTGAGTCATGGGGATGGGCATGGTGTGACACGCGACGGGCGCTCGGCGATCCCGTGCAAGTGCGAATGCAACGGACCCCGCATCGGAGTTCCGCCCGTCGATGCGATTTTCGGAAGAGGCGGGTTGGATATCCGCAGAAGTATCCGTGCGCGGTGCCGTTCCGCGAAAGAGGCTTCCCGCGAAAACACTTTTGAATGCATCGGGAAAATGGGTTCCGGGTCGCATACAGGCAAACATCCGGCCGACCTCGCGGCCGGACCGGATGTTTGACGCCTGCGTCGAACGCGCCGGCAGGCGCTACCGCGCGTCCTTCTTCACGGCGAGCGCAACGCCTGCAATCCGAGCGTGAGCGCGTTGAACGGCATTTCCGCGGCGCCCATCGCAAAACTCGTCGTCTTCGTCGGCACGCCGGGCGTGCGCATCAGCGCGTGAACGATCCGCTCGCTCGCATGGCCGTCGCCGTACGGATTGCTCGCGCGCGACATTTCCTCGTAAGCGCTCTCGCTGTCGAACAGCCGCGACGCCTCCCACACGATCCGCTCCTGGTCGGTGCCGACGAGCCGCGCGGTGCCGGCCTGAATCGCTTCGGGCCGCTCGGTCGTCTCGCGCGTGACGAGCACCGGCTTGCCGAGCGCCGGCCCTTCTTCCTGAATGCCGCCCGAATCCGTGATGATGAAATACGCGCGCGACATCAGGAATACGAACGACAGATATTCCTGCGGCTCGATCAGGTAGATGTTGGGAACGCCGCCGAGCCGTGCGCGTGCTGGCTCCCGCACGTTCGGGTTCAGATGCAGCGGATAGACGAACTGCGCATCGCGATAGCGGCTCGCCAGTGTGCACAGCGCGTCGCAGAAATGCCGGAACGGTTCGCCGAAACTTTCACGGCGATGGCCGGTGATCAGCACGACGCGCCGCGACGGTTCGAGGAACGGGAAGTAGGCGGCGATCCTGTCCGACAGCGCGGCGGTGCGATCCAGCATGCGCTTGACCTCGTGCAACGCATCGATCACGGTATTGCCGGTCAGCGAGACCGCCCCGCCCGGCACGCCTTCGCTCAGCAGGTTGTCGCGCGCCTGCCCGGTTGGGGCGAAATGCCATGACGACACCGCATCGGTCACGCGGCGATTCAGTTCCTCCGGCCACGGCGACCAGATGTCGCCGCTGCGCAAGCCGGCTTCCACGTGACCGACCGGCAGATAGCGATAGAACGCCGCCAGGCTCACCGCGAGCGTGGTCGTCGTATCGCCGTGCACCAGCACGATGTCCGGTCGCAATTCGTCGAAGACCATGCCGATCGCCTGGAGGATGCCGGTCGTCACGTCGGTCAGCGTCTGGCCTTGCCGCATCAGGTTGAGATCGTAGTCGGGCTTGATGTCGAACAGCGTCAGCACCTGGTCGAGCATTTCGCGATGCTGTGCGGTCACGCACACCCGGGCGTCGACATCCGCCTGCGCCTTCAGCGCGCGCACCAGCGGCGCCATCTTGATGGCCTCCGGCCGAGTCCCGAACACAAGCAAGATCTTCTTCATCGTTATCCTCGTTTAGCCACTTCGCGCCTGGCGATCCGGCACGTGGCGCGAAGCATGTATTCGGGCGGCGCATCCCGTACTCGCACGCGATCAACACGCGGCGGTGTCGCGGGGCGAGCGCGCCACCTCGTTCGCACGGTCGAAGCCGCGCGAATCGTCGTACTACCGGCGTCCCGTCGTACTGGATCGATCACGTCATGAGCCGTTCCTCGCTGCGTCGAGCATCAGGTCCTCCCACTACAGCAATATTCAAACCAGCCGGCCCGCCTCCCGGCCTGCTTCGTTCCGCGACCATCGCGTGCGAACAGCGCGTCGCGGAATGTTTCACAACTGCTACGGGCACACGCATCGCCGGATCGACACGACAACGATAAACAGCCGGACGCGCGCGCGATCCGTCTGACGACGTCGTCCGATGAATCGTGCATGCATGTCGAGCGCGCGTGACGCGGCGAATCGCATGCATCTTTCGACGCGCGTTGCGTCGCCTCGATTCGACGCTTTCGTCTGTGCAGCGTGCAGCGCGCACGCGACCGTCGTCCACCCTCGCGCGCACCGGATTTCCCACGCACACGACGGTGCTTGCCTCACACGAATCGGTGCGCGGGAAATGTTGCGAATGTGTAACGCCACGCCCAAACCGGCAAATACATCGGAGTCCGGTCCATTCGTCTCATGTGAAAACGGCGTTCGTTCAGCGCGCCGGACCGTCTCGCACACGACGCACGACACACGACGGTCAGCCATGCCAGGCTGCGCCGACAATGCGGCACGACAAGTTGGACCACCCCGGTCGCCGCGCGACGTGTTCGAATGCGTGCGATCGCCCCTGCGGAGTCGAATGCGGCGCGCACACGCTGATTCGTCAGTGAATCAAAACACGCCGCCCGCGCGCCGCCCGCATTCGCCTGCGGCGCTCGCCCCCTTGTCGCGCGGGGCATGCCGGCAGATGGCGCACGCCTTGCTTAATGTCAGACAGGTGCGTCCCGAAGCACTCGCACGGCAGCAAACAGACGGGGACGCCAAAGCAACGAAGCCGGGAGGCGACGCGACGCGTCCGTCCGGGGCAACCGACAACCGCCCCTGTGCAACGAACGCGTCACCGCCTTCCATTGACATCCGCGCGATCCACGGAGCGCCTTCAGCTCTCATCGGTCGTCGTCGCGGGCACGGGGACCAGGACATGACGAAAACGCGGACGGCGTCACTCTGCGAGCAAGGCATCCTGCTGCTGATCGTGCTGGCCTGCTCGCTGGTCGTGCGCGACACCGGATCGCGGGCGATCGCCGAACCGGCCCGCTTCAGCGTGCCCGCCGCCAACATCACGACTGCCGCGAACGCCGCGAACCTCGCGATCTCGATGGAGCGCACCGCGCTCGATAGCGTGACGCTTTCGCTCGCCGCACAGGCCGCGACCGACACGGACGCGTCGCTCGAACCGCCGCCCGCCGCCACGTCGGGCATCACGTTCGATCCCGAGTTGCTGCTGATGCCGTGCGTGGCGTACCTGTGGCTGTTCACGCTGCTGACGTGCGCGTATGCCGCGCGGCATTACGTATTCAGCCTCGATCGCCTGTTCAAGCCGCAGCACGCGCCTTACCGGGCGATGACCCACGGCGATTGGCCGCGGCTCACGGTATTCGTCGCCGCCCACAACGAGGAAACGGTCATCGTCGATTGCCTGATGGCGCTGCTGGCCACGACCTACCCGCGCGACCGGCTCACGATCATCCCGGTCAACGACCGCTCGACCGACAACACGCGCGCGTTGATCGACGAGGTCCGGGCACTCGCGCCCGAGCTGATCCAGCCGTTTCACCGCGAAACCGGCAAGCCGGGCAAGGCAGCCGCGCTGAAGGATGCGCTGCGGTTCATCCGCGGCGACATCATGGTGGTATTCGACGCCGACTACCTGCCTCGACCGGGGCTGCTGAAGGAACTCGTCGCGCCGTTCTTCGATCCGGAAGTCGGCGCGGTGATGGGCCGTGTCGTGCCGCAGAACGCCGACAGCAACCTGCTCGCGCGGCTGCTCGATCTCGAGCGCGCCGGCGGCTATCAGGTCAACCAGCAAGCCCGCAACAATCTCGACCTGGTGCCGCAGTACGGCGGCACGGTCGGCGGCATCCGCAAGGGTGCGCTCGACGCCGTGGGCGGCTGGTGCGACGACACGCTCGCCGAAGATACCGACATGACCTACCGCCTGCTGCTGAGCGACTGGCGCACGGTCTATCTGAACCACGCCGAATGTTATGAGGAAGTGCCGGAGCGCTGGGCCGTCCGCGCCCGGCAACTGACCCGCTGGGCGAAGGGCCACAACCAGACGATGCTGCGCTATCTGGTGCCGGTGCTGCGCAATCCGCTGATCTCGCGGCGCTGCCGGCTCGACGGCGCACTGTTGCTCGGCGTGTTCACGATGCCGGCGCTGCTCGCGATCGCGTGGAGCGCCGCGCTCGCGCTCTACCTGTTCAACGGCGTCAACTCGACCGCGCTCGGCCTGCTCCTGTCGCTGTTCGCGCTGTTCTCGTTCAGCACCTTCGGCAACTTCGGCGTGTTCTTCGAGATCGTCGTCGCCGCGCGGCTCGACGGTCGCGCGACGCGCCTGCGGCTCGTGCCGGTCAACGTCGTCGGCTTTTGCGTGACGATCGCGGCGGTCGTCTCCGCGCTCTGGGGACTCGCGCTCGACGCCGCGTTTCGCCGCGAACTGAAATGGGACAAGACCGAGCGTTTTCGCCGGCAGTTGAAACCGGAGCGATGAGCGATGACGACCTTCAATGTGATGGTGCCGGTGGCCAGCGTACTCGCCCTGCCGTTCCTGCCGATGCTGCATGAACTGATCCGGCGCAGCGACGTCGCGGCACTCCCGATCGGCGACGGGCCGTTCGTCGATCAGGCGCTGCTCGCCGCGCGCTGGCACGACGCGCTGCGTGCCCACGTGGCCGGCACGCCGCCGGCGGATGCGTCGGCCGTGCCGCCGTGGCAAACGCTCGGGCTGGCCGTGCAGCACGCGGACGCGATCCACGTCGCACGTGACGCGCATCGCGACGACGTGCTCTACGCCGATCGCACGATCACGCTCGACGAAGGCGCGCAGGCCGCGTACGCGTTCGCCGACGAGCACATCGACATCCATGCCGGCGCGACGATCGGCACGCTCGCGCATGCGCCGCTGATCGACGTCGACGACGCAGTGCTGCGCGGCGTCGTGGTCGGCGACACCGTGCGCCTGCGCGGCGCCGGCGGCTTCGCGTGCCTGTACGGCGAGCCGCTCGTCTTCGGCGCGGCGCCCGGCCCGCGACCCGCTGACGCACCGGCCGCCCCGCGCCGCGCGATCTCGCTCACCCGCCACTTCGCGTCGCTGCCGCATCGCTTCGTGCACGGCCGTTACCTGCTGCCGTGCGACGTTCGCCTGCCCGCACACACGGTCGTGCAGGGCAACCTGATCGTCGAAGGCGCGCTCGTCCTCGGTGAAGGCTGCGTGCTGCGCGGCAGCGTCAAGGCGCATCGCGTCGAACTCGAACGTCATGCGTTGCTGCACGGTGCGGTATTCGCGCGCGACGACGTGTTGCTCGCCCACGCGAGCTGCATCGACGGCGTCGTGTCGGCCGGCGGCCTGCTGCGACTGACGGGGGCGCGCATCGGCGTCGCCGGCCATCCGGTCAGCGCGTGCGCGCGCGACGTCTCGATCATCAATCATGCCTGCGTGCATGGCGATCTCGTGGCGTGGCGCAGCGGCTGGTTCCACACATCCCGTTAAGGAGCGCCTCATGTCCGATCGCCCCAGCCATCGCGACCCGCGCGTGCCGGTTGCCACTCTCGCGATGCTGTGCGGCGTCGCCTTCGGCGCGCCCGCGGCGCTGGCGGAGCAGCCTGACGATGCCGCCGCCACGCCGGCCGTGCAGCCTCCGGCCCCCGCGACCGTCATCACGCCACGGATGCGCGACGAGTCGATGTTCGTGCGCGTGGACGCCGAAGGCCTGCCGGACGGCGTGCCGCTCGCCGAGTTCACGCCCGAGGATACGAACCGCCCGCCGCTGCCCGATGCAGTCGTCACGCATGTGCAGGCGCCGCAGGAATCGCACACCGAATTGACGCTCGGCTATTCGAACGCACACCTGACGCACGGCTACGGCGACTGGTACGGCGTGCATCTGCGCGGCGTCTACCAGGATGGCGGCCGCACCGTGCTCGGCGAATTGGCGCAACTGCACCGCTTCGGCGAGAACACGCAGCTCGGCGCGCTGACCTACGTGCAGGACCTCGGCCCCGACTGGTTCGGCGGGATCGGCTTTTCCGGGACCACATCGGGCACGATCCTGCCGAGTGCGCGCGTCGACGTGTCGATCAACCGCAAGCTATTGTCCGATCGTTCGCTGGTGGTGTCGCTCGGCGCCGGCTACGCATGGAACCGCAGCGGCCACCGCGATCAGCTGTATCACGCCGGCGTGATCTGGTATGCATTGCCGAAGTGGATTTTCGAGGCGGGCGCGAACTATACGGTCGATTCACCCGGATCGGTGAAGGCGCCGGCGTACTACGGCGCCGTCACCTACGGCGAAGTCGGCAAGAGCGTGATCGTGCTGCGCGGCGGCGTCGGCCGCGAGGCGTATCAGGTCACCGGGTCCGGCACGCAGATCGCGGATTTCCGCAGCCACGAGATCACCGCGAAATGGCGCTACTGGTTCACGCGCAAGTGGGGTACGCAGCTCGAATTCGACTATTACCACAACCCGTACTACTCACGAATCGGCGGCGAGCTCAGCGTCTTCTATCGCTGGTAAGCGGGCGGGCGCCATGCACACGCATCCCGTCCGTCCTCCCGTCGATCGTTCGCTGCGCACCCACGCGTACCCGCAGCGCTGGCTGTCGTCGATCGCGCTGCTGACGCCCGCGCTGTACGCGTCGCTGTGGTTCGGCTTGCCGCTGGCGTGGCGCTACTGGCGCTCGGTCATGGCGTGGGGCGCACACCAGCTCGATCCGGCGCTTCACGTGATCGTGATCGGTTACCCGCCCGACGCACCGCGCGTGCCGCTGCTGTCGATCGACGTCGCGGCCCGCATGCCGGGCGGCATGCTGCTGGCCGCCACCGCCGCGCTCTGCGCGACCGGCTTCGCCGCATCGTTCATCCGGCGGGCGAACTGGTTGCCTGTTGCATATCTGTTACGTATCGCGAGCTTCACCCAACTGCTGATCTGCGCATACTTCTGGCTTGCGCCCGGCACGTTTCCGTATGTCCCGCAATTGCACCTGCGCGACATGTTCGTGCTGCACGGCGCGGCGATCGCAGTGATCCCGCTGGTGATGGCCGCGCTGTACTACCCGCTCGATTTCTCGCTGCTGCAAAAAGCCGTCGCGTCGCTGCTGGTGCTCGGCTACTTCGTGTTCGCGCTGCCGTTCGTGATGCTGCTGCACGCGACGATCATCCATCACGGCTCGCTGCTGTTCCTGCCGTTCTGCTATTTCCTGCTCGGCGGGCCACTGCTGATCGGCCTGCTGGTCACGCTCTATACCTACTGCGCAAGCTGGCCCGGCGCACTGACGCACGATCGCGATTCCGTCTGCTGATAGCGCGTTCAAACGCGCCGTATCAGCGATGAAACGAATCCGCCGCGTTTCCGGCCCTGCCGCCCGGCCCGCATCACAGGAAGCCAGCAGGACCGGGCCTCCTGCGCCAATGGCACGTTGTTCGCTTCTTTCAATACGTCGCATCGAGTCCTCTCATCGGCGAAGGCTGCGCGGCGCCCCGGCGCCCTGGCGCAATCCGTCCGCCGTCGACATGCACCGCTCGATACCCGACGAACCGGACAGCCGCACACACCTACGGGGCTGGATTGGTCGACCTCGCGGCACGCGCGTTCCGGCTGCCGCACGCCCCCATTCCTTGAGCGAGGAGCACACCATGTTGGCAAAGTCAGGCAAGTTCTTGCGGATCCTGTTCGCGCTGTTCGCGCTCGCGTTCGCATTCAGTCCGGGCGGCGTTCAGGCGGCCACCAATCAGCTCCTCCTGTTGGTGCCCGACACGCTGACGCTGCCCGATTCGCGCGTGTCCGCATGGCTCGACAGTGCGCAGGAAGAAGGGCTGCAGATCAAGGTGATGACCGACAGCCAGTTCATGGCGGCCGGCGCGTCGCTGTCGCAGTATCCGGGCCTGATCCTGCCCGACCAGGTGCATACGACAGCCGCCGATGCGCTCGTGACGGCGATCCAGAACTACGCGTTGAACGGCGGCAAGGTGATGCTCGTCTACGATTTCGGCGTGCTGAATTCGGCCGGCTTCTACGTCAGCCCGAAATCGCGCTTCAGCAGCATGGTCGGTGTGGACTATGTGCTGTATGACCAATACGGCGGCAACATGATCGGCCTCGGCAACGTGACCGGCATGAGCAGCTGGCTGCGCACGCTCCAGGTGCCTCCCGGCAAGTCGATGGCATGGACCACGGCTTCGTCGAGCACCACGACCGCGACCGCGCTCGCCTCGACGAGCACCTCGGGCACGTCGACGAACACGTCGTCGGGCAGCGCGCAGTTTCTGGCCGCCAGCCCGTCGAACCCTGGCGGCCTCGCCAATTACAACCACGACGCATGGTTCAAGTACACGACGCCGCCCACGGGCAGCGGCGTGCTGAACCAGACGACGCCGAAGCTGACCGGCACCGTGACCGGCAAGCTGAAGAAGACTACGACGTATACCGCCAATTCGCTCCTGAGCACGTCGACCGGCAAGACGGCCAACACGCTCGCGGCGACGCTGGCCACCACCAGCGACACGCTCGAAGGCATCTCCGGCTACGTGTACGGCTTCCTCACCTATCCGAGCTTCGTCACGCAGGGGACGTACACCGGCACGACGATCCTGACCTCGCCGACCTTCGGGCTGGTGTCCGGCTACAACACGTACGGCAACGGCGGCGTGCTGTTCGTCAACCTGCCGCTCGCCTACCTCGACGGCCAGACCGACGGCATGCTGATTCACGGCTACCTGCATTATTTCGGCACGCAGATGCTGAACCTGCCGTCGCTGTCGCCGCTGCCGAAGGCGATGGCCGGGCTCGTGTTCAACTGGCACTTCTGCGCGGGCGACCAGATCCAGCCGGCGCTGCAACTGAAGAACCTCGGCGTATGGAACAACGGGCCGTTCTCGCTCGTGATCACGGCCGGGCCGGATGAAGCAACCTTCGGCGACGGCAACGGCATCAATCTCGCGAACAACCCGACCGCGCAGAGCCTCCTGAGGTATTTCGTGTCCAAGGGCCATCGCGTCGGCAGCCACGGCGGCTGGATTCACGATTACTGGGGAGCGAATGCGAGCGAAACGAACGCGAGCACGTTCACGCAGTACCTCGTGATGAACCATCAGGCCGTCCAGGCCGCGACCGGCCAGCCGGACGTCGAGTACGCGGCGCCGGAAGGCAACACGCCGACCTGGTCGGTCAACTGGCTCGAAAGCAACGGCTTCAACGGCTACTACTTCACCGGCCACACCGGCTCGGCACCGACCCGCGCATACCGCAACGGCGCGTTGCTGAACCCCGGCCTGTGGGCGTACCCCGTGATGCCGTTCGGCAAGTACGCGACGTTCGAGGAGTTCCAGCAATACGCGGTGCCGACGGCCGACGTCAACAACTGGTACGCATCCCTGATGAACTTCGTCGTCGCGAACCGCACGAGCCGGCTGATCTATGCGCATCCGCTGGGCGCGTCGTCCTACACGTCGACGTTGTCCGCGATCTTCTCGCAAGCCAATACGCTAAAACTGACGGGTCAGTTCAAGTGGTACACGATGAGTGACATCACGACCTTCGATCGTGCACGCCTGAACGTCACGTGGTCGGCCACCGACACGGGCAGCGGCTGGACGTTCGCCGCCAGCCATCCGACCAGCCTCGCGAACATGACGTGGCTGCTGCCGAAGAAGGGCTTCGCGCTGCCGGTCATCACGCAAGGCTTCGGCAGCGTCGTCATCACCGACTCGACGTACTGGCTCGTGACCGCGAACAGCGGCACCAGTCTCAAGTTCACCAGCGCCAAGGTGCACTGAGCCGCGACATCGACACACCCGCCGGCGCGCGGCGCGGCCAACGCCGCGCGCGGCGGGATTTGCGCAGGACCATCGCGCAGGAGCCCCCCATCATGAACCGGCCCGCGCTTTTCCCGGCCGCACGCGCACGCGTGGCGGCCACCGCCCGGCTATGCCGCCTCTGGTGCGTCGCCTGCTGTGTCGCCGCGTGCGGCGTCGCACTGCAGGCGAGCGCCGCCGAACTCCAGCTCAACGGACTCTACCAACGCCCCGACGGCGCGATCACCGTGCGCCTGAACGGCGCCGGCATCGATCCTTATTTCGCGGCGAAGGCGCTGCTCGGCGCCGCCGACGCCGGGCTCGACGCCCATCAGGCCGCGCTCGCCTGGATCGCGTGGCTGCTGCCGCGCCAGCGTCCGGACGGCGGGTTCGATCGCTACTGCGTGAAGAGCGGCCAGTACAGCTCATGCGCCGAAGCCGACGCCGACGATGCAATGATGGCGACCTGGATCGAACTGCTCGCCCGCTTCGCACCGCCCGAGGGCCTGCCCCCCGCATGGGAACTCAGCCTCGATCGCGCGGCCGCGCATCTGGACGCGCTGCTCAGCAAGCCCGCGGGCGTCTATCAGATCTCGTCGACGCTGCACGTCGCGCTGCTGATGGACAACGTCGAGGTCCACAGCGCGTTCCAGGCGCTTGCCGCGTATTACGTCCGGCATGGCGACGCCACGCGCGCCGGCCCGTGGAGCCAGCGCGCCGACCGGCTCGCGTCCGCGATCCTGAAGGTGTTCTGGCGCGGCACGCAGTCCGGCTTTCGCGCGAGCACGCAGCGCATCAGCGACACGACGTTCTATCCGGCGAAAGTCGCGCAGGTCTTTCCGCTTCTTTCCGGCATTCAGGTTCCCCAGCAATCGAACGAGACGATCTATGCGCAGTGGATGCAGAAGTACGGCAAGACCTGGCTGCAACTCGCCAGCTCCGATTATCCGTGGGGCTTGATCGCACTGGTCGCATTCAAGATGAACGACATGAACACGGTCGCGTGCTGGCATGCACGATCGGGGCCTTACCGGCACGGCGCGCACTGGAATGTACTCGAGGAGGCGCTTTACCTGGCATTCGAAAGCCGGATGGCCGACCCGGTCGCACCCGCTCGATGCGGCTTCACGACGGCGGCGACAACGGAGACCGCGTCACGCTGATCCACGCGTGCGCACGGTCCGGGGAAATCTACAGGGAAGGAGACGTGTCATGTGTGGCATCGTCGGCGCGGTCGCGCAACGGGATATCGTCCCGATTCTGATCGAAGGTTTGCGCCGCCTCGAATATCGCGGCTACGATTCATGCGGGGTGGCGACCGTCGTCGACGGCCAGGCACGCCGCGAGCGCAGCATGTCGCGCGTCGCCGATCTCGACGCCCACGTGCGCAGCGCCGGCCTCGCCGGCAGCACCGGCATCGCGCACACGCGCTGGGCAACCCACGGCGCGCCCGCGACGTGCAACGCGCATCCGATCTTCTCGCGCGACGAAATCGCGCTGGTGCACAACGGCATCATCGAGAATCATGAAACGTTGCGCAAGCAACTGTCCGACGAGCACTACGAATTCGACGGCCAGACCGACACCGAGGTAGTCGCGCATCTGATCCACAGCAAGTATCGCGGCGACCTGCTTGCCGCCGTGCGCGATGCGACCTCGCAACTGCACGGCGCCTACGCGATCGCGGTGTTCAGCAAGCACGAGCCGCAGCGGCTGATCGGCGCGCGGGCCGGCTCGCCGCTCGTCGTCGGCGTGAAGGACGGCGAATGCTTTCTCGCGTCCGATGCGCTCGCGCTCGCCGGCATCACCGACCGCTTCATCTTTCTCGAGGAAGGCGACATCGTGGAGCTGACGCCGGGCGGCGTGCGGGTACTCGATCGCACCGGCGCGCCGATCGAACGCGCGATACAAACCATTTCGTCCGCGCAGGGCGTGATCGAGCTCGGCCCCTACCGGCACTTCATGCAGAAGGAAATTTTCGAGCAGCCGCAGGCCGTGGCCGCGACGATCCCCGATGCCGGGCTGTTCGATCCCGCCGTATTCGGCCCGGACGCCGCGCGCGCGTTCGAGCAGATCGACAACGTGCTGATCCTCGCGTGCGGCACGAGCCACTACTCCGGCCTGACCGCACGCCGCTGGCTCGAGACGATCGCACGCATCCCCGCGCAGGTCGAGATCGCGAGCGAATACCGTTACAGCGACGCGCTCGCGACGCCGAATACGCTGGTGGTCAGCGTGTCGCAATCCGGCGAGACCGCAGACACGCTCGCCGCCCTCAAGTACGCGCAGGCGCTCGGCCACATCGACACGCTGGCGATCTGCAACGTGCCGACCAGCGCGATGATGCGCCAGACCGGCCTGCGCTTCCTGACGCGGGCCGGCCCGGAAATCGGCGTCGCGTCGACCAAGGCGTTCACGACGCAGCTCGTCGCGCTGTTCATTCTCGCGGTGACGCTCGGGCGGCTGCGCGGCTACGTCGACGATGCGCAACTCGCGCGCTATACGACGCAGTTGCGGCGCCTGCCCGGCGCGCTCGAAGACGTGCTGGGGCTGGAGTCGCAGATCGCGCGCTGGGCGGCGGAGTTCTCGCAGCATGAAAACGCGCTGTTTCTCGGGCGCGGGCTGCACTACCCGATCGCGCTCGAAGGCGCGTTGAAGCTGAAGGAGATTTCGTATATCCACGCGGAAGCGTACCCGGCGGGCGAGCTGAAACACGGGCCGCTTGCGCTCGTCACGCACACGATGCCCGTTGCCACGATCGCACCGAACGACGCGCTGCTCGAAAAGCTCAAGTCGAACATGCAGGAGGTGCAGGCACGCGGCGGGCAGCTTTACGTGTTCGCGGATGCCGATACGCGGATCGACAACGGCGAAGGCGTGTCGGTGCTGCGAATGCCGGATTACTACGGGTTGTTGTCGCCGATTCTGCACGTCGTGCCGTTGCAGTTGCTCGCGTATCACGCCGCGTGCTTGCGGGGCGCGGATATCGACAAGCCGAGGAATCTGGCGAAATCGGTGACGGTGGAGTGATGCGCTCGCGTCATCCGGGGTGGCCCCGGGAAGATCGCCCAGTGATCAAACTGGCCCGCCCTACACGATTCGAACGTGTGACCTACGGCTTAGAAGGCCGTTGCTCTATCCAACTGAGCTAAGGGCGGTCGGGGGAGAAAAGACACGGCCTGACACGGACCGCATTCGGCATCGGGGTTTTGAGCAACAACAACTCAAAGCCCCGAAACAAAACGGGCCCGACACGAAGCCGAGCCCGAAATTATACCCGATCATCGCGCCAGATCACGCGAGACCGGCGCCGGCGCATCAAACCGGCTGCGGATGCAGCATGAACCAGCCGAGACAGAACACGCCGGCGATCACGCAATACACGCCGAACGACGCGAGCCGGCCGCGCCCTTCGAAATAGCGCATCAGGAACCGCACGCTCAGGTACGCGGCGATCGCCGTCAGCACGCCGCCGAGCAGCGCATCCGCGAGCTGGTCGCGCGCATGGAACAGCTTCGGCAGTTCGAGCACGCCCGCGGCAAAGATGATCGGCGTGCCGAGCAGAAACGAGAATTCCGCCGCCTTTTCCGCCGTCAGCCCGGCCACATTGCCGGCAATCATCGTCAGCCCGCTGCGCGAGAAGCCCGGAATCAGCGCGCCGATCTGCGCGAGCCCCACGAAGAACGCCTGCTTGAACGTCATCTTCTCGGGCGCCTGATGCGCGCGGCTGCGCTGGATGCGATCACCCAGCCACAGCAACACGCCGTTGACGATCAGCGCGATCGCGACGATCCGCAGATCGTGAAACACGCGCTCGATGCGCTTTTCCAGCAGCAGCCCGACGATGCCGGTCGGGATCGTGCCAATGATCAGCGCCCACATCAGGTGGCCGTCGTCGTTCTTGCGGCCGCCGAGCTGCGCGAAGAAACCGCCGATCAGCGCGATCCAGCGCGCGCGGAAGTACCACAGCAATGCCAGCGCGGTGCCGAGGTGAAGCGCGACGAGGAACGGCAGCAGTTGCGGCGCGTGCTTGTCGATGTGCATGCCGAACAGCGCCGGCACGAGCAGCGTATGGCCAAGGCTGCTGACGGGGAAGAGTTCGGTGACGCCCTGCAGGACGCTCAGGAATACCAGAAACCAGAGGCTCACGCGTCGGTCCTTTTAGTGAAGATTAAGCGGGAAGGAAGGAGGACGACGCGATGCGCGTCCTGGAAAACGCGCCCCGATTATGCCGAGCCAGGATTACTGCGCCAAGGCATTTGGCAGGATATTGCGGCGCTGCACACAAACGCTTGCAATTTGTAAGCACCCGGAAAGCAAAAAGCCCGCCATTTGCATGGCGGGCCTGTCGACTTCGGCAGAAATTGCCGTCAGCGGCCGAGCTGATAGAAAAATAATACCGTGCTGCCGGTGAACATGCCGAACAGTGCGATTCCCATTGCCATTGCCAGATCCATGGCCCCCTCCACGAAGTGTCATGACCCGGCAACATCACCGGTTTAGAGGCATTATCCCGACCATTGACAGTGTTAAAAACTCGCAATTTCCCGAGAAGGGTTTTCCCCGAGCGGCCACGGCCCGATAATGGAACGCCCGTTGCTCCCGTCACCCGCCCAACCCGATTCGCCATGCCGATCTTCCAGCAACACGACATTCACGAACTTCACGCCGGCCCGTCGCTCGTCCGGGTCGCCCCGCAATTCGGCGGCCGCCTGCTGTCCTGGCACGTCGATGGCGAACCGGTGATCTTCTGGCCGGAAACCGCCGACTGGAGCAACCTCGCCCGCGTGCGCGGCGGCAATCCGCTGCTGTTCCCGTTCCTCGGCCGCCACCGCGTCGACGGCGAGATCGGCCGCTGGCGCGACGCCGCCGGCGTGGTCCGCGACCTGCCGATGCACGGCTTCGCGCGCGATCTGCCGTTCGACGCGCACCCGTCGGCCGATGGCGCCGCGCTGTCGATGACGCTCGACGCGAACGACGCGCTGCGCGCGAGCTACCCGTTCGATTTCCGGTTCGAAACCACGTACCGGCTGGCCGACGCGCATACGCTCGACGTCGCGCTGACAACGACCAATCGCGGCGACACGCCGCTGCCCTACTACGCCGGCCACCACTTCTACTTCGCGCTGCCGCACGGCGAGCGGGCCGACACCCTCCTCGAGCTGCCGCCGACCCGCCGTTGCCACCAGCGCGCGGACGGCTCGATCAGCCCGCCCGAACCGGGTGAAGCCCGCTACCGCCTCGACGATCCGGACATCCTCGACCGCTTCCACTGCCTCGACGGCACGCCGTCCACGCCGGTGCGCATCGTGATGCCGGGCCGCCGCCGCACGATCGAGATCGCGCTGGACGTGCCGGGCTCGATCCCGTGGTACGCGGTCACTACCTGGACCGAAAAACCGGATTCGGATTTCTATTGCGTCGAGCCGTGGCTCGGCCTGCCCGATGCGATCCACAACGGCCTCGGCCTGCGCATGCTCGCGCCGGGCGCGACCGAAACGGCCACGCTGCGAATCCGCGTGATCCCGCTCGCCGGCTGATTCGACACACACCGACGCGGGGCGCGACAGCCGCGCCAGCGCCGAAACTGCGGTGCGCGGGTCGAACCCGTTAAAATCGGACGTTTTGTGTTGCCTGCCGCGTCGCGCGCGGCAGGGTCTTGCGAGGTTCAATGTTCGGAACAACAACGAAGCGACTCTTCGCAGCCGCCTGCGCCGCGCTGCTCGTCGCGTGCGGCTCCGCGCCCGTCGGCCCCGGGTTCTATCGCGTCGAGCGTGGCGACACGCTCTACAAGATCGCGCGCGACAACCGCACGTCGGTACAGAGCATCGTGCGCTGGAACCAGATGACGAACCCCGATGCGATCGAAGTCGGCCAGGTGCTGCGCGTCGCGCCTCCGCCCGGCACGACCACCGCATCGACGCCGTCGACCACCGGCACCGGCAGCGCGGGCCGTGCACGCCCGGCGCCTTCCGCCCCGGTCGAATCGGCCGTGAAGCCGGCCACGAGCATTGCGCTGATCTGGCCGGCGGCCGGCAACGTGGTGCGCACGTTCGACGGCTCGAAATCGAAGGGCATCGACATCGCGAATTCGCCGGGCACGCCGGTGGTCGCGGCCGCGCCGGGTGTCGTGGTCTATGCCGGTAACGGGCTGCGCGGCTACGGCAACCTGATCATCCTGAAGCACAACGCCGATTACCTGACGGCCTACGCGCACAACCGAGCGCTCCTGGTGAAGGAAGGCCAGTCGGTTACGCAAGGGCAATCGATCGCCGAGATGGGTAACAGCGACAGCGATCGTGTCGCGCTGCATTTCGAGCTGCGCTATGGCGGCCGCTCGATCGATCCGTCACGCTACCTGCCGGCGCGCTGAGCGCACGACAGACGGCACGCGATGCCGGCACGCATCGCGTGCCGTCGCGGCGAAAACGGAACACATCAAGTCAGCGCTTGCGCAGACGTCCGGTGAAACGGCCGGACAACGGATCGACGTGACGAGCAAACGCCACCAGCACCCCGATTCCGATCAGGCTGAACCCCGCAGCTATCAGAAGCAAATCCATGGTCACACCACTGTTTTGTCTTGATCTTATGCGTCATTGTGGAATCGTGCACTGAGCCTCGCCTATTGGACGAGTCCGAACATTCCCTATCAGCAAACACCATTGTGGATTCGTCTGCGTGAAATCCTGATGTAAGCCGTTCACCCGACGCCACGCTCGACACCAGGAGACCTCGCGATGCTGCCCGCCGCCGACCGCTACGATCACCTCCTCGCCCGCTTCCGCTGGGACATTCCGGCGCGCTACAACATCGGCGTGGACGTGTGCGACAAATGGGCCGACGGCAGCGGACGCGTCGCGCTGATCCACGAAACGGCGCGAGGCAACGTTTCCCGCCTCACGTTCGACGACCTGAAGCATGCTTCTAACCGGCTCGCGAACAGCTTCGCGCGTGCCGGCCTGCGGCGCGGCGACCGGATCGGCATCTTTCTCGCGCAAGGCCCCGAAACGGCGATCGCACACCTGGCCGCGTACAAGTTCGGCGCGATCGCGGTACCGCTCTTCACGCTGTTCGGCGTCGATGCACTCGAGTACCGGCTCGCGAACAGCGAGGCGGCCGCGCTCGTCACCGACGCGGCCGGTTACGCGAAGATCGCGCCGCTGCGCGCGCAACTGCCGGCGCTGCATACCGTCTACTGCATCGGCGACGACGCGCCCGACGCGCCCGGCGTGCTGCGCTACGACGCGGCGCTCGCCGCCGAAGCGCCCGATTTCGTGCCGGTGGATACGGCCGCCGACGATCCGGCGCTGATCATCTACACGTCCGGCACGACGGGCAAACCGAAGGGCGCGCTGCACGCGCATCGCGTGCTGCTGGGCCACCTGCCGGGCGTCGAGATGTCGCAGCAGTGCTTCCCGCACGACGCGCGCCTGTTCTGGACGCCCGCCGACTGGGCATGGATCGGCGGCTTGCTCGACGTGCTGCTGCCGTCATGGCATCACGGCGTGCCGGTGCTCGCGCACCGCTTCGAGAAATTCGACGGCGAAGCGGCATTCGCGCTGATGGCGCGGCACGGCGTCACTCACGCCTTTCTGCCGCCCACCGCGCTGAAGCTGATGCGCGCCGTCGTGGCGCCGCGCGAACGCTACACGCTGGCGCTGAAATCGGTCGCGAGCGGCGGCGAATCGCTCGGCACCGAACTGACGGCATGGGGCCGCGATGCGCTCGGCGTGACGATCAACGAGTTCTACGGGCAAACCGAATGCAACATGGTGCTGTCGTCGTGCGCGGCGCTGTTCGATGCGCAGCCCGGCGCGATCGGTAAGGCGGTGCCCGGTCATGCAGTCGCGATCGTCGATGCGCACGGCACGCCGCTGCCGCCCGGCGTCGAAGGCCGCATCGCGGTGCGCCGCCCCGACCCGGTGATGTTTCTCGAATACTGGCGCAACCCCGACGCGACGCGCGACAAGTTCGCGGGCGACTACCTGCTCACCGGCGATACGGGCACGATCGACGCCGACGGTTTCGTGCGCTTCGTCGGCCGCGACGACGACGTGATCACGAGCGCCGGTTACCGGATCGGCCCCGGCCCGATCGAGGACTGCCTGCTCACGCATCCGGCGGTGCGGATGGCCGCCGTCGTCGGCGTGCCCGACGCGACGCGCACCGAGATCGTCAAGGCGTTCGTCGTGCTGAACCCCGGCCACGTCGGCGACGCCGCGCTCGTCGGCGCGCTGCAGGCACATGTGCGCACGCGGCTCGCCGCCCACGAGTACCCGCGCGCGATCGCGTTCGTCGACGGCCTGCCGATGACCGCGACCGGCAAGATCATCCGGCGCGCGCTGCGCGACGCGTGAGCGCCCCCCGCTGCCGCTCGGCCCGCCCGGCCGGATGGTTTATAGTGGCGCCACGCAGTCTTTCCAAGAAACCGATGTCCTCTGATCAACACGCCGCCGCGGGCGCGTCGCACAGCCCGCTCTACGCCAAACTCCTCGGCGAAACCGCCAAGATCGACTGGTGCGATCTCGAACGCTTCTTCGCGCAGGGCAAGCTGCTGTCGATCGCGCGCGACCTCGATCTCGTCAGCGTCGCGGAAGCGGTTGCCAGCGACGATGCCGAACAGGTTACGCGCTGGCTGTCGTCCGGCCTCGTCGCGCGCATGCCGGCCGAAACCGCCGCCGACTACGCGGCGCGCAATCCGGAGCTGTGGGCGGTCGTCGTCTCGCCGTGGGTCTGCGTGCAGGAACGCGCCTGACGCATCCGTCATGTCCGAATCCGCCTTACCGCTCGGGGCCGGCAGCGTGTCGGCCGCCGTCACGCATCGGCGCGTCCTCGCGCTCGCATTCCCGATCGTCCTTGCGAACCTGACCCAGCCGATCCTCGGTGCCGTCGACACGGCCGTCGCCGGCCACCTTGACGGGACGCAATATCTCGGCGGTGTCGCGCTCGGCGGGCTGTTCTTCAATTTCGTGTTCTGGGGCTTCGGCTTCCTGCGGATGGGGACGACCGGCCTCGTCGCGCAGGCGCATGGCGCCGGCGACGCCGCCGGAATCCGCCTGAACCTGCTGCGCGCGCTGATCGTCGCGTTCGCGCTCGGCGTCGCGGTGCTGGCGCTGCAGGTGCCGCTGCTGTCGTTCGCGCTGTCCGCGCTCGGCGGCAGCGATGCCGTCCGCGCGACGGCGCTCGCATACAGCCACGCACGGATCTGGAGCGCACCGTTCGCGCTCGCGAACTACGTGGTGCTCGGCTACCTGCTGGGCGTGCAGCGCGTCCGGCTCGCACTCGTCACGCAGGTGTTCATCAACGCGGTGAACATCGGTGCCGTGCTGCTTTACGTGTACGGCTTCGGCTGGGGCATCGCCGGCATCGGCGCCGCCACCGCCACCGCGGACGCGTGCGGTTTCGCGCTCGGTGCGTGGATGCTGTGGCGGCTGCGGCCGCGCGGCCTTGCACCGCTCGCGGTACGCGCGCTTGCCGACCGCGTCGCGCTCAAGCGGCTGATCGCGCTCAATCGCGACATCTTCCTGCGCACGCTGTGCCTGCTCGGCGCGTTCGGCTGGTTCGCGCATCTCGGCGCGAAACAAGGCGACGCGACGCTCGCCGCGAATGCGCTACTGCTGAATTTCCAGACCTTCATGGCGTATGGCCTCGATGGCTTCGCGCATGCGGCCGAGGCGCTCGTCGGCGCGGCGGCCGGCGCGCGCGATCGCCGCGCCTTCCGGCAAGCCGTGCGCGTCACGCTGTTCTGGTCGGCACTCGGCGCCCTGCTGTTCGCGCTCGTTTACTGGGCGGCGGGCGGCTGGATCGTCGCGCGCCTGACCGACCAGGCCGAGATCCGCGCCGTCGCGCTGCGCTACCTGCCGTGGGCCGCGATCTCGCCTATCGTGTCGGTCTGGGGTTTCCTGCTCGACGGCGTGTTCATCGGCGCCACGCAGACGCAATCGCTGATGCGCGCGATGGTCGTGTCGTTGTCGATCTTCGTCGCGGCCACGCTCGCCGCCGTCGGCACGTTCGGCAATCATGGCCTCTGGTTCGCGCTGCTGCTGTTCATGGCGGCACGCGGCGCGACGCTCGCGCGTTACCTGCCGGCGCTGTTGCGGCGCGTTGGCGCCGAACCGCAGGCCGCGCCCGCGGCCCGCGCGTGACTACGGGCCCGGCCGACCGTTACTGCTACTGCACGGGTTTCGGGGGCGGCGCGTCGAGCATCGACGGCGGCGTCATGTCGGTCGGCACGCCGTGATAGTCGGCCGGATCTTCCGGCGGGTGACCGCGGCGGGCCTGACGAGGATCGCTGCTGCAGGCGGCAAGAAGGGATGCGGCCAGCACGGCCAGCACGAAACGGGTCATCACGTAGGGCTCCGGAAAACGGCGCGCCCATCGCACGCCGGGACCGCGCCGAGTCTAGCGGAAATCCGGTTTCGGGGTTGCGCCGCGCATGTCCTACTATGTACGCATGGCGCTGTGCCGTTGAAAGGAGGCTGCCATGTCGTCTGAGGAAATTGCGGGCCTGATCGGCCTGTTCATCGGTCTGATGGTGCTGGTCGCACTGTCGTACTTCGAGTCGCGCGAATACAAGCGCAGCCACGAAGGCGAAGGGATGATCCACCACTGGATGGCGGAACACCACCTGCTCGACTGGCGGCGCAAGCACTGAGCGCGCCGCTGTCGTCCGGCCCTCCCACGGGCCGTCCCAGCCGTGCCGCCCTGCGGCACGGTGGTCGTTGCGTGTCTCTGAAATTATCGGGGCCCGATACGCAGACACGGACCGGATACACGAACGCCGTCGTGCGGCAGCTACCGCGCGACGGCGTTTGCTTGCGTGCGCCCCGCCTCGGAGGTGCGGCGCGATTCGGATCGCTCAGCCCAGGAAGTGGCGGGCGTAGCGCGCGTTGATGTCCGACAGACGGAACAGCGTCAGGAAATCCGCGCAGTTGAAGTCGGGATCCCAGGCCGGGGCGCCGCAAATCTTCGCGCCGAGACGCAGGTAACCCTTGATCAGCGGCGGCGGTGCGACGACGGTGCCCGTCTGCAGTTCATCGACCGGCAGGGCCGTGTGCGGGAATGCGCGATACTCGGGCGCCGTCAGCGAGCTCGCCGACAGCGACTGGTACAGGTTCGCCGCGTAGTGGCCGCCGTCGGCCATCGACACGCTCGCGCAGCCGAGCATCGTCTCGTAGCCGTTCTGCATCATGTACGCGCCCAGACCGCCCCACAGCGCCATGATGACGGCGCCGCTGCGGTAGTCGCTGTGCACGCACGAGCGGCCGACCTCGACCATCTTGCCGCGCAGGTGCGTGAGGCGCGACAGGTCGAATTCGCCTTCGGCGTACAGGCGGCCGACACGCGCCGCCTGGTGCGGCGGCAGCACGCGGTACGTACCGACGACTTTCAGCGTGTCGAGATCGCGGACCAGCAGGTGGTCGCAATACACGTCGAACGGATCGACATCGAGACCGGACGGGCCGCTGACCTGCGCGCCCATCTCTTCGGCGAACACGCTGTAGCGCAGGCGCTGGGCTTCGCGCAATTCGTCTTCCGTACGCGCCCATGCGGCGCGCAGGCGATACTCCGATGTGACGGTTTCACTGGCGCGCGGCAGGTGGCGTCGCGACGTGTCGAGGGGCAGCGAGGCAAAAGGGAGCGTAGGCGTCGGCAGTTCTCGCATTAGGCTTTCCTGGTCGTAAGGAATAGGACGACATGCCCGCCAATGTAGTAACCGGCCGTGACCGTTATGTGGCACGACCGTGTCCTTTCAATGACGTGTCGCCGAATTGACTTTAGCAGAAAGCTTGCGAAACCGTACGATCAATCCCTTCAAACCAATTCAGGCGGGCTTTACACCAGTTCCGGCGTCAAAACCGCCCGCAATACGGCCTGCCGGCTGCCGTCGCGCGTGCGGCTCGCCAGCCACACGATTCCGCCCTTCTTGATGCTCCAGTTGTCGTCGCCGCCGGCGACCAGCTGCGCGGCCACGCTGCCGAGCGTCGGCTGATGGCCGACGATCACGACCGTCGGTGCGATACCGTCCGGCCAACCGGCCGCCGCCAGCACGTCGTCGACACTGCCGCCTGGCGCGAGGGCGTCGACGGTCCGGTACTGGTCGGTCAGCGCCTCGACGGTCTGCACGGTGCGCGCCGCCGGGCTCGCGAGAATCACGGTATTCGTCTCGAGCCGGCCGCGCAGCCATTTGGCCATCGCCTGCGCATCCTTGCGGCCGCGCACGGTCAATTGGCGCGCGAGATCGCTCGTCGCGTAGTCTTCGGCTTCGGCGTGGCGCCACAGGATCAGGTTCATCATGATGTTCTCCTTGCTTCGGCGAGCGCCCGCGCGCGCATGCGTGGGGGGCGGCCGATCATCCTGTGAATTGTCGCAAATCGCGGACCGCTCGCCGCCGCGGCATTTACCCGCATATCGTGATTGACCGATGCGGCCGTTCGACGTTATTATCTTTGGCTCGTCGGAGCGTAGCGCAGCCTGGTAGCGCATCTGATTTGGGATCAGAGGGTCGTAGGTTCGAATCCTATCGCTCCGACCAAGGAATCAAGGGGTTACGGTTGAACACCGTAGCCCCTTTTTCCGTTTACGGGTGTTTTTTACCGGCCCTTGAATCGCCCCGCCGTTTTCCGGGCTCGCCGCGATGCGGGCCAAGCCCGGCTCAACCGCCGCGTCGACGCACCCACGCCTCCACCACGAGTCCCGCGCACGAAACTTGCTGGAACACGCGATAATACGTGTGAAACAACCCGCAACCGCGCATGAAAAACAACGTTCTCAAGCCAGCCCTCTGCGCGTCGCTGCTCGTACTCGCGACCACCGCCGGCACCGCGTCGGCGAAAGCGCTCGACGACGCGCTCGACTGTCATTCGACCGGCCACAAGTTCGTCGCGCCGCTGCTCGCCGCCGGCGACATCCAGTCCGAGCCGATGCACGTCGAATCGAATTCGGTCAACGCGTTCCGCACGAACCGCTCGCTGACGGCCTACGGCTTCGGCGTCTACGTCGTGCTCGGTTACCAGGCGAACGATCCGATCTTCCGGCCGGGCGACGGCACGCCGATCGGCGACTGGGCCTACGGCGTCGTCGTGCGCGGCACGAAGAGCGCGGTCGAGGAAGCCGTGCGCAAGGCCGGCAGCGATGCAACCGTCAAGCAGGCGTTCCCGTTCCTGACCGCGATCGTCTGCTCGTCCGATTGAGCCGACCGTCGGTACCCGCGTTGGGTGGCCCTTGACGATCGTGCGGGGCGATACCTGACGAGCGCCTCACCCGCACATCCATCCACCCGGCGCCCGGAGCACCTCCCGGGCTCGCTATTGGCCCGTCACGCGCCGGTATAAACCACGCGATACGGGATACCGACCTTCTCCCACTCCGCCGCCTCCTGGCTGAGGCTGTAGTCGGTCAACGGGTTCTGCTCGACCCAGGCACTCGGCAGACGCACCTCGTACCCGCCCTTCTTCATCTGCGAAACGGAAATGTCGGGCAGCCCCGCATCGGTCCGGCGCCGGCACAGCAGCGCCGCGAGCCGCAGGCAGAACAGCAGCGGCCATTCGACCTCCCGCGCCTGCGACAGCTTGCCGAGCTTGCCCGCATGGCCGAGCACGAGCGCGGCAAGCCGCGCCTGGTCGGTACGCGAAAAACCCGGCATGTCCGCATTGCTCGCGATATAGGCCGAATGCTTGTGATACGCGCTGTGCGAGATCGACAGGCCGATCTCGTGCAATGCGGCCGCCCAGCCGAGGAACATCCGCCCTTCCTCGCGCGCTTCCTCGTCGTCTTCCTCGAGCTCGTCGTAAAAACGCGCGGCGAGCGCCCCGATCCGCTCGGCCTGTGCGCGATCGACGCCGTAGCGGCGTGTGAAACCCTCGACGGTCACCGCGCGCATGTCCTCGTGCTGGGTCCGGCCGAGCAGGTCGTACAGCACGCCGAGGCGCAGCGCGCCATCGGTCGTGTCGACGTAGTCGACGCCCAGTTCCTCGAACACCGCCAGCATGATCGCCAGGCCGCCCGCGAGTACCGGCACGCGGTCGGGCTTCAGCGCGATCAGCTTCAGCCGGTTGACGTTCTCCGACTTGATCAGCGCACGCTTCAGCCGCTCGAGGCCGCCGCGCGAAATGCCGTGCGTGATGCCCGGATCGTTGAAGCCGTTCGCCTCGACGAGCTCGGCGAGCGCGCGTGCGGTGCCGGACGAGCCGATCGCCTGGTCCCAGCCGGCCTTCTTGTATTCGCTCGAAATGATCTGGATCTCGCGCTTGGCCGCGAGTTCGGCCTGCCGCATCGTGTATTCGTCGACGTTGCCGGCCGGAAAGAAGGTGCGGCTATGGCTCACGCAACCGATATAGAGGCTCTCCATCACGATCGGCGTGTAGTGCGAGCCGATGATGAATTCGGTCGAGCCGCCGCCGATGTCGACGACGAGCCGCTTGCCGGCGCTCGCCGGTACCGAGTGCGCGGCGCCCGCATAGATCAGGCGCGCCTCTTCGCGGCCCGCGATCACTTCGATCGGGAACCCGAGCGCCGCCTCGGCCTCGCCGAGGAATTCGGCGGCGTTCTTCGCGACGCGCAGCGTGTTGGTCGCGACCGCGCGCACATGATCGGGATGGAAATCGCGCAGGCGCTCGCCGAACCGCTTGAGCGCCTCCCAGCCACGCTCCTGCGACGCGCGATCGAGCATCTTGTCGCTCGACAGGCCCGCGGCCAGCCGCACCGGCTCGCGCAGCGCGTCGACGGGATAGATCTGACTGCCCGCCGGCGTTTCCTCGACGCGCCCGACGATCAGCCGGAAGCTGTTCGAGCCGAGATCCACGGCAGCCAGCAAGTGGGGAGTTGTAACCATCAGAAGGGGGCTCCGTGCGCGTTCTTCCGCGGCAGCCGTTCCTCCGGCAACCGCGGGCGATCAATCAAAGGCGACATTTTAAGCGTGGAACGCTTGCCGTTGCCACGCTTCACGGGCATGCACACTGCTCGATTCCATATAGCCGAAACATTTATGCGACGAAAGGGTTACGGCGTAGAATTTCCCGATATAAAACCATTATTGTCATCAGCACGTCATCGTACCGTGAGAGTTTCCGAGCGTCCTTTCGAATCATCGCCTGAATTACCTCCTACTCTGCCGATGTCCGTCCGTTACCCGCTTCTCAACCGTGAACTCGGCATCCTCGGTTTCAACGAGCGCGTGCTGGCCCAGGCGGCCGATCCGCAAGTCCCGTTGCTCGAGCGCCTGCGCTTCATCTGCATCACCAGCAGCAATCTCGACGAATTCTTCGAAGTCCGGATGGCCGGCCTGCAGGAACAGATCCGCGACAACCCCGGCGCGCTGACGCCCGACGGCATGTCGCTGCAGCACGCTTACGATCTCGTCGTCGAACGCGCGCAGCGGCTCGTGCATCGACAGTACACGATGCTGCACGAAACCGTGCTGCCGGCGCTCGAACAGGAAGGCATCTACTTCCACGCGAGTGACTCGTGGAACGACGAGCAGCTCGAATGGGCGCGACGCTACTTCCTCGACGAACTGCTGCCGGTGCTGACGCCGATCGGCCTCGATCCGGCCCACCCGTTCCCGCGCGTGCTGAACAAGAGCCTGAACTTCGTCGTCGAGCTCGAAGGCCGCGACGCGTTCGGCCGCCAGGCCGTGATGGGCATCGTGCAGGCGCCGCGCGCGCTGCCGCGCGTCGTGCGCATGCCGCATGCGCTGTCGGGTTTCGAGCACGGCTTCGTGCTGCTGAGCTCGTTCATGCAGCGCTTCGTCGGCGAACTCTTCCCGCAACTCGTCGTGAAGAGCTGCAACCAGTTCCGCATCACGCGCAACAGCGAGCTGTTCGTCGACGAAGACGAAATCACGAACCTGCGTGTCGCGCTGCAGGGCGAACTGCCCGCGCGCCACCTCGGCAACGCGGTGCGCCTCGAAGTGTCGGCCGACACGCCGCTGCACATCGTGCGGCGCCTGCTCGAGGAAAGCGAACTCGGCGACAAGGACTGCTACCGCGTGGCCGGGTCCGTGAACCTCGTGCGCCTGATGCAGATTCCCGATCTCGTCGACCGCCCGGACCTGAAGTTCACGCCGTTCACCGCATCAACCCCCGCGGTAATCGCCAACGCGCCGACGATGTTCGACGCGATCGACGCCGGCGACATCCTGCTGCACCACCCGTACGAGAGCTTCCAGCCCGTGCTCGAACTGCTGCAGCAGGCCGCGAGAGACCCGAGCGTCGTCGCGATCAAGCAGACGATCTATCGCACCGGCACCGACTCGCCGCTGATGGACGCGCTGATGGAAGCCGCGCGCAACGGCAAGGAAGTGACCGTCGTCGTCGAGCTGCTCGCGCGCTTCGACGAGGAAACCAACATCAACTGGGCGTCGCAGCTCGAAGCCGTCGGCGCGCATGTCGTGTACGGCGTGGTCGGCCACAAGTGCCACGCGAAGATGATGCTGATCGTGCGACGCGTCGTGCAGGCCGGCAAGGCGTCGCTGCGCCGCTACGTGCATCTCGGCACCGGCAACTACCATCCGCGCACCGCACGCCTCTACACCGACTTCGGGCTGATGACGGCCGACCAGAAGATCTGCGAGGACGTGCATCACGTGTTCCAGCAACTGACCGGGATCGGCGGCGAACTGACGCTGCACGAGCTGTGGCAGTCGCCGTTCACGCTGCATCCGCGCATCATCGAGTCGATCCGCGCGGAGATCGACAATGCGCAGGCCGGCAAGCGCGCGCGCATCGTCGCGAAAATGAACGCGCTGCTGGAGCCGTCGGTGATCGCCGCGCTGTACGAAGCGTCGCAGGCCGGCGTCAAGGTCGATCTGATCGTGCGCGGCGTCTGCGCGCTGAAGCCCGGTGTGCCGGGGCTGTCGGAAAACATCACGGTGCGCTCGATCGTCGGCCGCTTCCTCGAACACCACCGCATCTACTATTTCCATGCGGGCGGCGCCGAGGACGTCTATCTGTCGAGTGCCGACTGGATGGACCGCAACCTGTTCCGCCGCGTCGAAGTCGCGTTCCCGATCCGCGAGCGCAAGCTGAAGCGGCGCGTGATCGCCGAGGGGCTGTCGGTGTGCCTCGGCGACAACCAGTCGGCATGGCAGATGCACAGCGACGGCCATTATCGCCGGCGCCGCACCGGCAAGACGATCCGCAACGCTCAGCTCGGGCTGCTCGCGAAGTTCTGCTCGTGAACCGTCGGCGCGATGCAGATCGCGCCGACGCATCGCCATGAAAAAAAGCAGCCCGCGGGCTGCTTTTTTGAACGCCGACGAGCCGCTACACGATCATGCTTCGTAAGCAGCCGGCCGGATCGCGATGACGCGCGAGCCCGGGAACCGCGCGGTGAACGTACTGCCGCGCCCTTCCTCGCTCTGCACGTACAGATGCGCATCGTGCCGCTGCAGCACGTGCTTGACGATCGCGAGCCCGAGGCCCGTGCCGCCCGTATCGCGCGAGCGGCTGCGATCGACACGGTAGAAGCGCTCGGTGAGCCGCGGCAAATCGGCGGCCGGAATCCCGAAGCCGCTGTCCGTGACCGAAAACACGCCCTGCGCGCCCTCGCGCCGCCACGACACGACGATCTTGCCGCCGTCCGGCGTATAGCGGATCGCGTTCGTGACGAGATTCGCGAACGCGCTGAACAGCTCCGTCTGCGCCCCCGTGACGCCGAGCGTCTCGTCGATCGAGAACGCGATGTCGTGATGCCCGTTCGACAGCGTCTGCGCATCCTCCTTCAGATGATCGAACACCGCCCGCATGTCGATCGCATGATCGACCGGCGGCTTGCTCTCGCCTTCCAGCTTCGCGAGCACCAGCAGGTCGGTCACGATGTGCCGCATCCGTGACGCCTGCTGCTCCATCATGTCGAGATAGCGCGCGCGGTCCTCCTCGTTCAGCGGCAGCTCGCGCATCGTCTCCAGGAAACCCGACAGCACGGTGAGCGGCGTCTTCAGCTCGTGCGACACGTTCGCGACGAAGTCACGCCGCATCGCGTCGGTGCGTTCGAGCTCGGTGATGTCCTGCGTGAGCAGCAGCTTGCGGTTCTCGCCGTACGGAAACACCTGCACGGCCAGCACGTTCTGCCGCGAGTCGCCCATGCCGCGCATCAACAGCGTCTCGTCGTAATGCTGCGCATTGAGGTAGCGGACGAAATCGGGATGGCGCACCAGGTTCGTGATGTGCTGGCGCAGGTCGCGCTTCGCATCGAGGCCGAAATGGACTTCGGCGATCGCATTGCACCACTCGATCTGGTCGTGATCATCGAGCATCGCGACACCGTTCGGCGAGGCCTGGATCGCCTGGATGAAACGCGAGTGCTGCTGTTCGACCTGCCGCACCTGCGCATGCCACTGCTTCGCGAGCTTGTGCAGCCGATAGTAGATCTCGCCCCAGATGCCCGGCGCGCTCGGCACCTCGCCGTAGACGGGCGCATCGAGCAGGCGCCACAGACGCTGCGTATGGAAGGTGCTGAAAAAGCCCTGCGCGACCAGCATCACGACCACGAACACGAGGCCCGCGGTCGGGCCGGCGAAGACGCCGACCAATACGCCGATCAGCACGAGCAGCACGAGCGACACCAGAAAGCGCGCCCAGATGATGTTCATGATTCAGCGTCCGAAAGAAGGAGCGGCACGCCGCGGCACGCGGCATGCCCGAATACGTTACGCGTGCTTGGCGAGGCGGTAGCCGCTGCCGCGCACGGTTTCGATCATCGCATCGCAGCCGGCCGGTTTCAAGGCCGCGCGCAATCGTTTGATGTGCACGTCGACGGTACGCTCCTCGACGAACACGTGGTCGCCCCACACCTGGTCGAGCAGCTGCGTGCGGCTGTGCACGCGCTCCGGATGCGTCATGAAGAAATGCAGCAGGCGGAACTCGGTCGGGCCGAGATCGAGCTTGATCTCGCTGCCGTCGCCGTGCGCGGCGACGCGATGCGTGGCCGGGTCGAGGCGCAGCCCGTTGATCGACACGACGTCCTCGGTCAGCTGCGGCGCGCGGCGGCGCAGCACGGCCTTGATGCGCGCCATCAGCTCCTTCGGCGAGAACGGCTTCGTCACGTAGTCGTCCGCGCCGATTTCGAGGCCGAGCACCTTGTCCTGCTCGTCGCCGCGGGCGGTGAGCATGATGATCGGGATGTGCTTGGTCCGTTCGTTGTTGCGCAGGTCGCGCGCGAACGCGATGCCGGACTTGCCCGGCAGCATCCAGTCGAGCAGCACGAGATCGGGCAGCACGTCGCTGATCAGGTTCTGCGCCTGTTCGGCGTTGTAAGCGCGGATCGGGCAGTGACCGGCGTGCTGGAGATTCACCGAGATCAGTTCGGAAATCGCGGGCTCATCTTCAACGACGAGAATGTTGCTGGGCATCGGCACCTCTGTTCTTCCTATGGAGTCGATTAACTGTTGGCTTCGCGATCGAGCGTGTCGCGCGGCTGGTGCCGCACGTCGGTGCCCTTCACGATGTAGATGATGAATTCGGCGATGTTCTTCGCGTGGTCGCCGATCCGTTCGATCGCCTTCGCGATGAACAGGTAGTCGAGGCCGACCGAGATCGTGCGCGGATCTTCCTGCATGTACGACACGAGCTTGCGCACGAACGCGCGGAATTCCATGTCGATTTCCTTGTCGTCCTTGACGATCTGCGCGGCGGCCACCGTATCGAGGCGCGCGAACGCGTCGAGCGCGCGGCGCAGGATCGTCACGGCCATCTCGCCCGACACCTTGATCTCGGCGATGTTGACCGCACGCGCGGCCGGCTCGTCGACCAGGCGGCGCACGCGTTTGGCGATCTTCTCGGCCTCGTCGCCGGCGCGCTCGAGGTTCGTAATCGTTTTCGAAATCGACATCAAAAGACGCAGGTCACGCGCGGCAGGCTGTCTCCGCGCGATGATGTTGCCGCATTCCTGGTCGATGTCCACTTCCATCGCGTTCAGCGTTTCCTCGGCCGCGATCACCTTCTCGGCCGTATCGCGATCGAATTCGTTCAGCGCGCGCATCGCGCCGACGATCTGCGACTCCACGAGTCCGCCCATTTCCAGCACTTTCGACGACACGGCATTCAGGTCCGCGTCGAACTGGCTCGACAGATGTTTATCCGACATGGTTGTTGTTCTCCGTCATCAGCCGAAGCGGCCGGTGATGTAGTCTTCCGTTTCCTTGCGCACCGGCTTGATGAAGATCTTTTCGGTCTCGCCGAACTCGATCAGCTCGCCCAGGTACATATAGGCCGTGTAATCCGAGCAGCGTGCGGCCTGCTGCATGTTGTGCGTGACGATCACGACCGTGTAGTCGCTCTTCAGCTCCGCGATCAGCTCTTCGATGCGGCCCGTCGAGATCGGGTCGAGCGCCGAGCACGGCTCGTCGAGCAGCAGCACTTCCGGACGGATCGCGATGCCGCGCGCGATGCACAGGCGCTGCTGCTGGCCGCCCGACAGCCCGTAGCCGCTCTGGCCCAGCTTGTCCTTCACTTCGTTCCACAGCGCGGCCTTCGTGAGTGCCCACTCGACGCGGTCGTCCATTTCCGAGCGCGTGAGCTTTTCGAACATCTTCACGCCGAACGCGATGTTGTCGTAGATCGACATCGGGAACGGGGTCGGCTTCTGGAACACCATGCCGATCCGCGCGCGCAGCAGCGAGATGTCGCGCTTCGTCGTCAGCAGGTTCTCGCCGTCCATCAGGATTTCGCCTTCGGCGCGCTGCTCCGGATAGAGCGCGAACATCTTGTTGAACGTGCGCAGCAGCGTCGACT
Source organism: Burkholderia sp. E168m22 (assembly GCF_001319805.1). Classification (NCBI taxonomy): domain Bacteria; kingdom Pseudomonadati; phylum Pseudomonadota; class Betaproteobacteria; order Burkholderiales; family Burkholderiaceae; genus Burkholderia; species Burkholderia sp. E168m22. The sequence continues at coordinate 127,111 of NZ_BBSK01000014.1, read as the reverse complement.
TGCCGCAGCCCGACGGGCCGATGAACGCCGTCACCTTCCCTTCGGGAATGCGCAGGTTGATGTTCTTCAGCGCGTGGAACTTGTTGTAGAAGAAGTTGAGGTTGTTGACCTCGATCTTCGCGTTCAGCGGCGCGAGCGGACGGCCGTGCGCCGCGTCTTGCGTGCCGGCGGGCGCAGCGGTGCGCTCGACGGGATTCAGGTGGCTTTCTGCCATATTCATCGGATTGCTCCGCCGTTACTTTTTCGAGAAGATCGAGCGCGCCAGGACGTTCAGTCCGAGCACCCCGAGCGTAATCAGGAACACGCCCGCCCACGCGAGCGACTGCCATTCCGCGAACGGGCTCATCGCGAACTTGTAGATCGTGACCGGCAGGTTCGCCATCGGCTGGCTCATGTCCCACGAGAAGAACTGGTTCGACAGCGCGGTGAACAGCAGCGGCGCCGTTTCGCCGGCGATCCGCGCGACCGCGAGCAGCACGCCCGTCACGATCCCGCCGACCGACGCGCGCAGCGTGATCTTCAGCACCATGCGCCACTTCGGCGTGCCGAGCGCGACGGCCGCCTCGCGCAGCGCATTCGGCACGAGCTTCAGCATGTTCTCGGTCGTGCGGATCACGATCGGGATCTGCAGCAGCGCGAGTGCGATCACGCCGGCCCAGCCCGAAAAGCGCCCCGACTTCGCGACGACGATCGCGTACACGAACAGGCCGATGACGATCGACGGCGCGGACAGCAGGATGTCGTTGATGAAGCGGATCGTGCTGGCCAGCAGGTTCTTCTGGCCGTATTCGGCGAGATAGACGCCCGCGAGGATGCCGATCGGCGTGCCGACCAGCGTGCCGAAGCCGCACAGCAGCAGGCTGCCGACGATCGCGTTCGCGAGACCGCCGCCTTCCGTGTTCGGCGCCGGCGTCGATTCGGTGAACAGTTGCAGCGACAGGCCGCCGACGCCGAGATGCACCGTCGTGTAGAGAATCCACACGAGCCACAGCAGGCCGAACGCCATCGCGCCGAGCGACGCGGTGAGCGCGATCGCGTTGACGGCCTTGCGCTTGCGCTGCAGGCGGTTGCGCATCGCGTCGAGCGCGGCGCCGTCCGGCCCCGGGAAATTCATGATGGGCTCGCTCATTTCTTGCCCTCTCCCTTCTCGAGACGAAGCAGCAACAGTTTGGAGATGGACAGCACGATGAACGTGATCACGAACAGGATCAGGCCGAGCTCCATCAGCGCGGACGTATGCAGGCCCGGCTGCGCTTCCGCGAATTCGTTCGCGAGCGCCGACGTGATGCTGTTGCCCGGCGCGAACAGCGACACGCTGTCGAGCAGGTTGGTGTTGCCGATCACGAAGGTCACGGCCATCGTTTCGCCGAGCGCGCGGCCGAGGCCGAGCATCACGCCGCCGATCACGCCGGTCTTCGTGTAGGGCAGCACGACCTTCCACATCACTTCCCACGTCGTGCAGCCGATCCCGTATGCCGATTCCTTCAGCAGCACCGGCGTGACCTCGAACACGTCGCGCATCACCGATGCGATGTACGGGATGATCATGATCGCGAGGATCACGCCGGCCGCGAGGATGCCGATACCGATCGGCGCGCCGGACGTCAGCGGGCCGAGCACCCACACGTCCTTGAGCAGCCGGCCGAGCGGCTTCTGGAAGTATTCGGCGAAGATCGGCGCGAACACGAGCAGGCCCCACATGCCGTACACGATCGACGGAATCGCGGCGAGCAGCTCGATCGCGATGCCGAGCGGACGGCGCAGCCACACGGGCGCCAATTCGGTGAGGAACAGTGCGATGCCGAAACTGACCGGCACCGCGATGACGAGTGCGATCAGCGACGTCACGATCGTGCCGTAGATCGGCACGAGTGCGCCATAGATGTCCGAGTTGGGGTCCCACTCGGATTGCCACAGGAAGCCGAGGCCGAACTTCTGGATGGTCGGCAACGACGCAATGATCAGGGAAACGATGATCCCGCCAAGCAGCAGCAGGGTCACGATCGCGGCGAGCCGTGCGAGGCCGCCGAACAGGACATCCCCGAGACGGCTCGGCGCGCGCTGCTGCGCGCTGTCGGGCGATCGGGAGGACGTGTATGAAATATCAGACATGGGTGCCTGCTTTTGATCGCCGGGCGCCGTAACGCCCGGCTTTACCGCACACACTGCCCGACCGGCACGGCCGGGCAGCGAACCGCTGGATGGCTTACTCGGCGGCGACCGGCTTGCCCGAAGCGTCCGTCACCTTCGTCTTCCACTGCTTGCGGATTTCCGTCTCGACCGTCGCCGGCAGCGAGATGTAGTCGAGGCTGTCGGCAGCCTTCTCGCCGTTCTTGAACGCCCAGCTGAAGAACTTCAGCGTTTCCGCGCCCTGCTCCGGCTTGTCCTGCTTCGCGTGCAGCAGCACGAACGTCGCGCCGACGACCGGCCACGCTTCCTTGCCCGGCTGGTTCGTCAGGATCTGGTAGAACGACTTCGACCAGTTCGCGCCTGCTGCTGCGGCCTTGAACGTTTCCGTCTTCGGCTCGACCACCGTGCCCGTCGAATTCTTCAGCGCAGTGTAGGTCATGTTGTTCTTCTTCGCGTACGCCCACTCGACGTAGCCGATCGCGCCCGGCAGACGCTGCACGAAGGCCGCGACGCCGTCGTTGCCCTTGCCGCCCGTGCCCGTCGGCCAGTTGACCGTCGTGCCTTCGCCGATCTTCGACTTCCACTCGTCGTTGACCTTCGACAGGTAGTTCGTCCAGATGAAGCTCGTGCCCGAGCCGTCAGCGCGGCGGACCACGGCGATGTCCGTATCCGGCAGCTTGACCTTCGGGTTCAGCGCGGCGATCGCCGGATCGTTCCACTTCTTGATCTTGCCGAGGTAGATGTCGCCGAGCACCGGGCCCGACAGCGTCAGTTCGCCGGCCTTCACGCCCGGCACGTTGACGACCGGCACCACGCCGCCGACCACCGTCGGGAACTGGAACAGGCCTTCCTTCGCGAGTTCTTCATCCTTCAGCGGAGCGTCCGAACCGGCAAAATCGACCGTCTTCGCGACGATCTGCTTCAGGCCGCCCGACGAGCCGATGCCCTGGTAGTTGACCTTCGAACCGCCGGACTGCTGGTAGTCCGCAGCCCATTTCGTATAGATCGGCATCGCGAACGTGCTACCTGCGCCCGTGATGTCGGCAGCGTGGGCGGCGACGGCGAAAAGCGCGCCAGCCAGGCCGGCAATCGCGGTTTGCATCAATTTCATGAGACCTCCAGTGTGTGAGCGGATGACTACGGCACCGCGAAGGTTAGGGGCTGCTCATGACGGTAATGTGACAATCGATGAAACTGGCGTGACAGTAACATGACTGGTTGAAAGGGAATATCGGGCGGCGCGTCGGGACGCCGAAGCGGCGGTGGCAGCAAGAATTGCCTGGCGCGGAGGGATGGGGACGACGCCTGCCTACGAGGGCGTGCTGACGCATCGTAGCGCAGCGTCAGCTGGGCAGGAAGCCGGTTTCGCGGTCGCTGAAGTTGTGGGGTCGGATACCTGATGAGATCGGAATAATGCGTTTGCCGAAGTGCGTTACTTATAGGTATGGCAAACCTTTGCGTCTGACAAAAACGACGGCGCCCGAAGGCGCCGCATGCGAATTCGCCGAAAGCCGGCGCGCGGGCGGCCGGACCGCCGCGCGCGCCTGCCGCGGGTCAGGTCGTTGCCGCCCGCACCGCGTCGGCGATCGTCTCCGCATGGCGCACCGCATCGGCCGCCTGCTGCGCTTCGACCATCACGCGCAGCACGGGCTCCGTGCCCGATGCGCGGATCAGCACGCGGCCGCTGCCGGCGAGCGCGGCTTCGGCGGCATCGATCGCGGCGCGAATCGACGCGCTGCCCTTCCAGTCGGCGCCCGGCTTCATCCGCACGTTGATCAGCTTCTGCGGGAACAGCGTGACGCCGTCGAGCACCTGCGCGAGCGTGCGGCCGCTGCGCTTGAGCGCGGCCAGCACGAGCAGCGCCGACACGATGCCGTCGCCGGTCGAATGCCGGTCGAGCGACAGGATGTGGCCCGACCCTTCCGCGCCGAGCTGCCAGCCGTGCTCGCGCAACTGCTCGAGCACGTAGCGGTCGCCGACCGCCGCACGGACGAACTTCACGCCCTCGCGCTGCAGCGCGACTTCGACCGCGAGGTTCGTCATCAGCGTGCCGACCGCGCCGTCGACCTTGCCGTCGGTCGCGATCCGGTCCTTCACGAGCACGTAGAGCAGTTCGTCGCCGTTGTACAGGCGGCCGGTCGCGTCGACGACCTGCAGGCGGTCGGCGTCGCCGTCGAGCGCGATGCCGAGATCGGCATGGTTCGCCCGCACCGCGCGCACCAGCGCGTCCGGCGCGGTCGCGCCGACGCCGTCGTTGATGTTGAAGCCGTTCGGCGCGACACCGATCGGGATGACGTCAGCGCCGAGTTCGTGGAACACGTGCGGTGCAATTTGATACGCGGCGCCGTGCGCGCAATCGATCACGAGCTTCAGGCCGCGCAGGTCGAACGCGGCCGGGAACGTGCTCTTGCAGAACTCGATGTAGCGGCCGGCCGCGTCGTCGAGGCGACGCGCCTTGCCGAGCCCGTCGGACGGCGCGCATTCGAGCGGCTTGTCGAGCCACGCTTCGATCGCGGCTTCGGTGTCGTCGGGCAGCTTGTTGCCGTCAGCCGAGAAAAACTTGATCCCGTTGTCGTGATACGGATTGTGCGACGCGCTGATCACCACACCGGCCGACAGACGCAGCGCACGCGTCAGGTACGCGACGCCGGGCGTCGGCATCGGGCCGGCCAGCATCACGTCGACGCCGGCCGCCGAGAAGCCGGCCTCGAGCGCGGCTTCGAGCATGTAGCCCGACACGCGCGTGTCCTTGCCGATCAGCACCGTCGGACGCGAGCCTGCCGCGACGTCGGCCGAGCCGGCCAGTACCTTGCCGGCCGCGTAGCCGAGGCGCAATACGAAGTCCGGCGTGATGGGCGCTTCGCCCACCGTGCCGCGAATGCCGTCCGTGCCGAAATATCGACGTCCCATGAGTCCTTCCTCCTTCGTCTTTCTGACTTGCTTATCGTTGCCGTGCGGCTGCGCGCACGGTATTCCATACTTTTAGCGCATCGACCGTCGCCGCGACGTCGTGCACGCGCACGATCGCGGCGCCCCGCTCGACCGCGCACACCGCGGCCGCCACGCTCGCCGCGACGCGCTCCATCGGCGGCTTGCCGCCGATCACCGCACCGAGCATCGACTTGCGCGACATGCCCGCGAGAATCGGATAAGCGCTCCCGTCGGGGCGCGCGGGCGCCGTGTCCGGCAACGCGGCGAGCAGCGCATAGTTGTCGTCGACGACCGCCTTGCCGAACCCGAAGCCGGGGTCGACGCAGATGCGCTCCGCCGCCACCCCCGCGTCGCGCAGCGCCTCGGCGCGCGCAGCGAGAAAATCGCGGACGTCGGTCACGACGTCGCCGTAGTCGGGCTCGCCGACCTGCATCGTCTGCGGCTCGCCGAGCATGTGCATCGCGCACAGGCCGCTGTTGCCGTCGCGCACCGCATCGATCGCGCCCGGCTGGCGGAACCCCCATATGTCGTTGATCAGATCCGCGCCGGCGGCCAGCGCCGCGCGCATCACGGCCGGCTTGTAGGTATCGATCGACAGCGGCACGTTGAACGGCCGCAGCGCCTCGACGAGCGGAACCACGCGCGCGAGCTCCTCGTCGAGCGGCACCGGCGGCGCACCGGGGCGCGTCGATTCGCCGCCGATGTCGAGCAGGTCCGCGCCGTCGGCGATCATCCGCTCGGCCTGGCGCAGCGCATCGTCGCGCGCGAGGAAGCGGCCGCCGTCGGAGAACGAATCGGGCGTGGCGTTGAGGATGCCCATCACGAGCGGGCGTTCGAACGTCAGTTCGAAGCGGCCGCACTGGAGCGGCGCGGGAATGAACGGGGACACAGCGGAATCGGACACGAGCAACGGGCGTGGATGAATGCAAAACGGGCCGGTGTGAAGCCACACCAGCCCGTGAACGGCGTTAAAGCGGAGATTATGCCGCCGGCGTAGCCGGCGCCGGCGCGCTGTCGGGCTTGACCTCGGCGCTGCCGCCGCCCGACGAATCGCCGCCGACAGCCGGCGAGCTCTTCGGCGAGCGCGGCGGACGGCCTTCCATGATGTCGTTGATCTGATCGGCGTCGATCGTCTCCCACTCCATCAGTGCGGCCGTCATCGCCTCGACCTTGTCGCGGTTGTCTTCGAGCAGGCGGCGTGCGAGGTTGTACTGTTCGTCCAGCACGCGGCGGATTTCCGAGTCGACCTTCTGCTGCGTCGCTTCCGAGATCGTACGCGTGAAGCCACGGCCGAACGGCGACGCATCGTTCTCGTCGTCGACGTAGACCATCGGCCCCAGTGCGTCGGTCATGCCGAAACGGGCCACCATCGCACGCGCGGTCTGCGTGGCCTTGTTGAAGTCGTCCGATGCGCCGGTGCTGACCAGGTTCATGAACAGCTCTTCGGCCACCCGGCCACCGAACAGGATCGCGAGGCGGTCCAGCAGGTAGTCCTTCGAATACGTCTCGTTGTCATGCTCCGGCAACTGCCACGTGACGCCCAGCGCGCGACCGCGCGGGATGATCGTGACCTTGTGCACCGGGTCGGCCTTCGGCAACAGCTTCGCGATCACCGCGTGGCCCGACTCGTGATAAGCGGTGGCGCGCTTCGCTTCCTCGCGGATCACGGCCGACTTGCGCTCCGGACCCATGAAGATCTTGTCCTTCGCGTCCTCGAAATCCTGCATCTCGACGATGCGCTTGCCGCGACGGGCGGCGAACAGCGCAGCCTCGTTCACGAGGTTCGCGAGATCGGCGCCCGAGAAGCCCGGCGTGCCGCGTGCGATAACCGCCGCGTCGACGTCGTTCGCGATCGGCACCTTGCGCAGGTGCACGCGCATGATCTGCTCGCGGCCGCGGATGTCCGGCAGGCCGACATAGACCTGGCGGTCGAAACGGCCCGGACGCAGCAGCGCCTTGTCGAGCACGTCGGAACGGTTGGTCGCGGCGATCACGATGACGCCTGAATTCGCCTCGAAGCCGTCCATCTCGACGAGCATCTGGTTCAGCGTCTGTTCGCGCTCGTCGTTGCCGCCGCCCATGCCGGCGCCGCGATGACGGCCGACCGCGTCGATTTCGTCGATGAACACGATGCACGGTGCATGCTTCTTCGCCTGCTCGAACATGTCGCGCACACGGGCCGCGCCGACGCCGACGAACATTTCGACGAAGTCCGAACCCGAGATGCTGAAGAACGGCACCTTCGCTTCACCCGCGATCGCGCGGGCGAGCAGCGTCTTGCCGGTACCCGGCGGGCCGACCAGCAGCACGCCGCGCGGAATGCGGCCGCCCAGCTTCTGGAATTTCTGCGGATCGCGCAGGAAGTCGACGAGCTCGGACACTTCTTCCTTCGCTTCGTCGCAGCCCGCGACGTCGGAGAAGTTCACCGCGTTGTTGTTCTCGTCGATCAGCCGCGCACGCGATTTCCCGAACGAGAATGCGCCGCCTTTGCCGCCTCCCTGCATCTGCCTCATCATGTAGAACCAGAACACGATGATCAGGATCGTCGGCCCGAGATAGTACAGCGCGGACATCAGCGCGTTCGGCTCGTCGTCGGCCTTGCCGCTGACCTGCACGCCGTACTTCATCAGATCGCCGACCATCCAGATGTCGCCGGGCGACACGATCTGGTATTTCTGGCCATCAGCCGGAGTGACGGTGAGGTTGCGCCCCTGAACGATGACGTTCTTGACCTTGCCGTTCTTGGCGTCGTCCATGAACTGCGAATAGGACACGCCTTCCTGGACGCGGGGCTTGTCGAACTGCTTGAACACCGTAAACAGCACCAGTGCGATCACCAGCCACACCGCTGCCTTCGAAAACATATTGTTGTTCAAAGCACCACTCCTTCACTCGTAGACGAGCGCCTACATTTTCCTTGCGGCGCCCCTCGATCATTCTAATCCAGTCCGACCACCCCCGCCATAAGCATTGACAACCGCCGCGATAGCGCTTCGCTTGTCTGGCAAGGGCCGGAGCCCGTTTGCGGCACCGCACTCCGCATCAGCGCGGATGCTTCAGCTGCCGACCCAAAATGAACGTTTCGGACGATTTGTCGCGGGATGCCTTGGGCTTGCGCGGCGCGACAACCTTAAACTGCTGTTTGAACTTCTCGACGATCTGGCTGTAGCCGCTGCCGTGAAAGCACTTCACGAGCAGCGCACCGTCCGGCTTCAGATGGTTCTGCGCGAATTCGAGCGCCAGATCGCAGAGATGCTCGATGCGCGCCGCGTCCGCCGAGGCCACGCCGGAGAGGTTGGGGGCCATGTCGGAAATAACAAGGTCCACCGCGCGGCCTTCGAGCACTTCTTCGAGCTGGTGAAGGACGTCGTCCTCGCGGAAGTCGCCCTGCAGGAAGTGGACGTCGGCGATCGGCTCCATCGGCAGGATGTCGAGCGCAACGATCGTGCCGTCGATGCCGCCTTCGCGCTCCGCGTCACGCTTCTTGCCCTGCGCGAGCTTGTTGCGGGCATACTGGCTCCAGCTGCCCGGCGTGGCGCCGAGGTCGACGATCACCTGGCCGGGACGGATCAGCTTGTCCTGTTCGTCGATTTCCTTCAGCTTGTACGCGGCGCGCGCGCGATAGCCCTCCCGCTGCGCCATTTTGACGTACGGGTCGTTGATGTGGTCGTGCAGCCAGTGCTGGTTGAAGCGGTTTTTTGCCATTCGAGAGAGAGATTGCTGCCAATTGCTTCGTGAAGCCGCGCTTTTAGCGGATAATACGCGTCTTCTTCGCGCGGCTGCGGCCCCTTTTCAGGCCCAAGCCGCGATTTTACGTGGTTTCGGCGCACGGCTGACGCGGGAACGTCCCGCGATCGCTTTTCAGTCAGCGCGCCCTTATTTAGATTTCGACATTTCCATGCCCGCCCTTTCGCTTTCTCCCGCCGAGCGCTCCGCGCTGCGCTCCCAGGCCCATGCGCTCAAGCCCGTCGTGCTGATCGGCGCCGAAGGGCTGACCGACGCCGTGCTGAAGGAAATCAAGGTGCACCTCGACGCACACCAGCTGATCAAGATCCGCGTGTTCGGCGACGAGCGCGACGATCGCATCGCGATCTACGACGATATCTGCGACCGCTTGAACGCGGCCCCGATTCAGCATATCGGCAAGCTGCTGGTGATCTGGAGGCCCGAAGCCGCAGCGGCCCCGGCCCGCGGCCGTCGTGCCGGTGCGCTGCCCAGCGCGGCAGAAGCCGCCGACGACAAGAAAGGCCGCGCTCCGCGCACCGTCAAGGTCGTCAAGGTGTCGCCGAACGCGAGCCCCGTGCGCCGTCCGAGGCCGGTGAAGGTCACGGTGCGCGGCAACGAACGCGTGACGGCAGGCGGCACCGTGAAGCGCGCGAAAAAGCGCCAGGCCAGCACCAAGCGGCCGTTCCAGGACAAGTAACCCGCCGGTGCGGCACGGATTCCCGTGCCGCCCTGCCCCATCGTTGCGCAACGCGCAACGACGAGCGCTCAGGCGTCGCGCGCCGGTAGACGCCAGATCAGCATCAGCCCCAGCACGCTTTCGACGAGATAGAACACGCTCGAGACGCCGTGCAGCATCCCGAAGCGGCTCGCATACGGCGAATTCGCGATATCGGTGCCCGCATCCATCGCGGCCACGCGCAGCGCGTTCATGAACGGCTGCAGCGCAAAATACCCGACCAGCACGCATACGACCATCGCGGCGACGATCCAGCGCACGCGGCGATACTCGCTGCTGCCGCGCCGCACCTGCTGATTCGACAACGCGAGCAGCAGCACGCCGCACACGACGCCGAGGATCGCCTCGATACGGAACAGCTGGGCGGCGACCGAACCGGCCGTCATCCGTTCCAGCGTCTTGAACAATACGGGCGCGACCGCATACCCGATCGTCAGCAGGCTGCCGACCCATACGGCCGACAGCAGACGGAACACGCGATGCGGCATCACGTCGCCCCGCTTCAGATGTAGCTGACCGAGATGATTTCGTACTCGCGCACGCCGCTCGGCGCCTGCACGGCCGCGACGTCGCCTTCGGACTTGCCGATCAGCGCACGTGCGATCGGCGAGCTGACCGAGATCAGGCCGTGATCGATATCGGCTTCGTCGTCGCCGACGATCTGGTACTTGACGGTGTCGCCCGACTCGAGATCCTCGAGTTCGACCGTCGCGGCGAACACCACGCGGCCATCGGCGTCGAGCACCGTGGGATCGATGATTTGCGCGGCGGACAGCTTGGATTCGAGTTCCGCGATGCGGCCCTCGATAAAGCCCTGCTTTTCCTTCGCTGCGTCGTATTCGGCGTTTTCGGACAGATCGCCCTGTGCGCGGGCCTCCGCGATCGCGTTGATCACGGCCGGCCGCTCGACGGACTTGAGGCGCTGCAATTCATCGCGCAGTTGCTCTGCGCCACGCTTTGTCAACGGAATGGTGCTCATAAACGGCTCAATCGCTAAAAACGGCTATAAAAAAAATCACCGCGATTAAGCGCGCTTCCGATGCACTGGAAACACCGCCTAATCGCGGCACGTGTTGCTTCGACAGGTAACTGACCGCTTAGTTTAGGCGAGCGTGAAGACCTTGTAAATCATAGACTTCCAGATCCTTCAGGTAGCGCAAGCCTTCAACGGCCGCGCGCGCGCCCGACATCGTCGTGTAGTACGTGACCTTGTGCGCCTGCGCGCTCATGCGGATCGAGCGCGAATCGGCGATCGCCTGGCGCGTCTCGTCGACCGTCGTGAACACGAGTGCGATCTCGCCGTTCTTGATCATGTCGACGATGTGCGGACGGCCGTCCTTCACCTTGTTCACGACCTTCACCGGCACGCCGGCCGCTTCGATCGCGGCAGCCGTGCCCTTGGTCGCGACGATCGGGTAGCCGAGGTCGTGCAGCATGCGCGCGACTTCGACGGCCTTCGGCTTGTCCGCGTCCATCACGGTCAGCAGCACCGTGCCCGACTCCGGCAGGCGAGAACCGGCGGCGAGCTGCGACTTGAACAGCGCTTCGCCGAACGTCTGGCCGACGCCCATCACTTCGCCGGTCGAGCGCATTTCAGGCCCGAGGACCGGATCGACGGTCGGGAACTTGACGAACGGGAACACCGCTTCCTTCACGCTGAAGTACGGCGGCTCGACTTCCTTCGTCACGCCCTGCTGCGCGAGCTTCTGGCCGACCATCGCGCGCGCCGCGATCTTCGCGAGCGGCAGGCTGGTCGCCTTCGACACGTACGGCACCGTGCGCGACGCGCGCGGGTTCACTTCCAGCACGTAGATGATGTCCTGCTTCGAGCCGTCCGCCTGCGGCACCTGCTGGATCGCGAACTGCACGTTCATCAGGCCGACCACGTTCAGCGCCTTCGCCATCGCGCCCGTCTGGCGCTTCAGCTCGGCCACGGTTTCCTTCGACAGCGAGTACGGCGGCAGCGAGCATGCCGAATCGCCCGAGTGGACGCCCGCCTGCTCGATGTGCTCCATCACGCCGCCGATGAACACGGCTTCGCCGTCGCAGATGCAGTCGACGTCGCACTCGATCGCATCGTTCAGGAAGCGGTCGAGCAGCACCGGCGAATCGTTCGACACCTTCACGGCCTCGCGCATGTAGCGCTCGAGGTCGCGCGGCTCGTGGACGATTTCCATCGCGCGGCCGCCGAGCACGTACGACGGACGCACGACCAGCGGGTAGCCGATTTCGTCGGCCAGCGCGAGCGCTTCGTCTTCGGCGCGCGCGGTGCGGTTCGGCGGCTGGCGCAGGCCGAGGTCCTGCAGCAGCTTCTGGAAGCGTTCGCGGTCTTCGGCCGCGTCGATCATGTCCGGGGACGTGCCGACGATCGGCACGCCGTGCGCCTCGAGGTCGAGCGCAAGCTTCAGCGGCGTCTGGCCGCCGTACTGGACGATCACGCCGACCGGCTTTTCCTTGTCGACGATCTCGAGCACGTCCTCGAGCGTCAGCGGCTCGAAGTACAGGCGGTCGGACGTGTCGTAGTCGGTCGACACCGTTTCCGGGTTGCAGTTGACCATGATCGTTTCATAGCCGTCCTCGCGCATCGCGAGCGCCGCGTGCACGCAGCAGTAGTCGAACTCGATGCCCTGGCCGATCCGGTTCGGGCCGCCGCCCAGCACCATGATCTTCTTGTTCGTGGTCGGCTGCGCCTCGCACTCTTCCTCGTAGGTCGAGTACATGTAGGCGGTTTTCGTCGCGAACTCGGCCGCGCACGTGTCGACGCGCTTGTAGACCGGGCGCACGTTCAGTTCGACGCGACGCTTGCGGACGTCTTCCGGCGTCGCGCCGAGCAGCTTCGCGAGGCGGCGGTCGGAGAAGCCGCTCTGCTTCAGGTAGCGCAGCTCGTCGAACGTCAGCGACGCGAGCGTGCGGCCCGACAGCGCCTTTTCCTTCAGGATGATCTGCTCGATCTGCTCGAGGAACCACGGATCGATCGCGGTTTCCGCGAAGATTTCCTCGGCCGTCATGCCGATGCGGAACGCATCGCCGACGTACCAGATGCGGTCCGGGCCCGGCTCGTGGATCTCGATCGCGATCTCGTCGCGGTTGGTCGACTTCTCGTCGAGGCCGTCGACACCGACTTCGAGGCCGCGCAGCGCCTTCTGGAACGATTCCTGGAACGTGCGGCCGATCGCCATCACTTCGCCGACCGACTTCATCTGCGTGGTCAGGCGCGAATCGGCTTCGCGGAACTTCTCGAACGCGAAACGCGGAATCTTCGTGACGACGTAGTCGATCGTCGGCTCGAACGACGCCGGCGTCTGGCCGCCGGTGATTTCGTTCTTCAGCTCGTCGAGCGTGTAGCCGACCGCCAGCTTCGCCGCGACCTTCGCGATCGGGAAGCCGGTCGCCTTCGATGCGAGCGCCGACGAACGCGACACGCGCGGGTTCATCTCGATGACGACCATGCGGCCGTCCCGCGGGTTGATCGAGAACTGCACGTTCGAACCGCCCGTGTCGACGCCGATCTCGCGCAGCACCGCGAGCGATGCGTTACGCAGGATCTGGTATTCCTTGTCGGTGAGCGTCTGTGCAGGCGCTACCGTGATCGAGTCGCCGGTATGCACGCCCATCGGGTCGAGGTTTTCGATCGAGCAGACGATGATGCAGTTGTCGGCGCGGTCGCGCACGACTTCCATCTCGTATTCCTTCCAGCCGAGCAGCGACTCTTCGATCAGCAGCTCGCGCGTGGGCGACAGGTCGAGACCGCGCTTGCAGATCTCTTCGAACTCTTCGCGGTTGTACGCGATGCCGCCGCCCGAGCCGCCGAGCGTGAACGACGGGCGGATCACGACCGGGTAGCCGCTGCCGCCCGTCTCCGCCATGATCTCGGCGTGCACCTTGGTCGCCTCTTCCATCGAGTGCGCGATGCCCGACTTCGCGGAACCGAGACCGATCTTGGTCATCGCTTCCTTGAACTTCTGGCGGTCTTCCGCCTTGTCGATCGCTTCCGGCGACGCGCCGATCAGCTCGACGCCGAACTTCTCGAGCACGCCGTGGTGGTGCAGGTCGAGCGCGCAGTTCAGCGCGGTCTGGCCGCCCATCGTCGGCAGGATCGCGTCCGGGCGCTCCTTCTCGATGATGCGTGCGACGACTTCCCACGTGATCGGCTCGATGTAGGTCACGTCGGCCGTGTTCGGGTCGGTCATGATCGTCGCCGGGTTGCTGTTGACGAGAACGACCTTGTAGCCCTCCTCACGCAACGCCTTGCAAGCCTGCGCGCCCGAATAGTCGAACTCGCACGCCTGGCCGATGATGATCGGGCCGGCGCCGATGATGAGGATGCTCTTGATGTCTGTGCGTTTTGGCATGGCTTGTGAATTCAATAAGTAATCGTTGTCGTGGGTCGGCCGGCGGCGCTCAGCTCATGGTCGCCAGCGCCAGCTTCACCGAGAAACCGATGAACAGGCCGCCCACGCTGCTCGCCGCGCCTGCCGCGAGCTTGCGGCGGCGGCGGAAGTGCTCGGCGAGCCGCGCCCCCGCGAAGATCAGCGTGCTCAGGTACAGGAAGCTCGCGCATTGCGCGATCGCCCCGAGCACGACGAACGACAGCGCGGGATGCGGGAATGCCGGGTCGACGAACTGGATGAAGAACGAGATGAAGAACAGGATCGCCTTCGGATTCAGCAGGCTCACGATCAGTGCTTTCCGGAATGGCCGCTCGCCGTCGACCGCCTGCGGCGCCTCGACCGGCGCATCGCCGCGCGCGCGCAGCTTGCTCCACGCGCCGCGCAGCATCCCGGTGCCGATGTACAGCAGGTAGGCGGCGCCGCCGTACTTGACGACGGAGAACAGCAGCGGGTTCGCCTTCAGCAGCGACGCGACGCCCGCGGCGGACAGCACCATCAGCACGGTATCGCCGACGAACACGCCGCACGCCGCGCGATAGCCGGCCTTCACGCCGCGCTGCGCGGCAAGCGACAGCACGTACATCGAGTTCGGCCCCGGCAGCAGGATGATGAAGATCACGCCGAACACGTAGGTCCAGATATCCGTGATGCCGAGTGCGTGGCCGAACATGATGTGAATCTCCCGTTCTTCGGTTGCGTCAGTGACTCAGGCGTTGCGCTGCTTCGCCGCGTCCATCAGCGCGGTGAAACGGTCGAACAGATAGCCGATGTCGTGCGGGCCGGGCGACGCTTCCGGGTGGCCCTGGAAGCAGAACGCCGGCTTGTCGGTCAACTCGAAGCCCTGCAGCGTGCCGTCGAACAGCGACACGTGCGTCACGCGCGCGTTGGCCGGCAGCGAATCGGCGTCGACCGCGAAGCCGTGGTTCTGCGACGTGATCACGACCCGGCCGTCGCCGAGATCCTTCACCGGATGGTTCGCGCCGTGGTGGCCCGTCTTCATCTTGAGCGTCTTCGCGCCGACCGCGAGACCCATGATCTGGTGGCCGAGGCAGATGCCGAAGGTCGGCACGCCGCGCTCGATGAATGCCTTGGTGGCCGCGATCGCGTAATCGCACGGCTCGGGGTCGCCGGGGCCGTTCGACAGGAAGATGCCGTCCGGATTCAGCGCGAGCGCATCTTCCGCGCTCGCCTGGGCCGGCAGCACCGTCACGTGGCAGCCGCGCTCCGCGAGCATGCGCAGGATGTTGTACTTGACGCCGAAGTCGTACGCGACGACGCGGTACTTCGGCGCTTCCTGCATGCCGTAGCCGCCTTCGAGACGCCATTCCGTCTGCTTCCACTCGAACGGCTTGGTGGTCGACACGACCTTCGCGAGATCCATGCCGGCGAGGCCCTCGAACGAGCGCGCGAGCTCGATCGCCTTCGCTTCGTCATCGGAGCCCGTCAGGATGCAGCCGCTCTGCGCGCCCTTGTCGCGCAGGATGCGGGTCAGCTTGCGGGTGTCGATGCCGGCGATCGCGACGACGCCTTCGTCGCGCAGGTAGTCGCCGAGCGTGCGGTCCATGCGGAAGTTCGATGCGAGCGTCGGCAGATCGCGGATGATCAGGCCGGCGGCATGGACTTTCGTGGCTTCGACGTCTTCGGCGTTGACGCCGACGTTGCCGATATGCGGATAGGTGAGCGTGACGATCTGGCGCGAGTAGCTCGGATCAGTCAGGATTTCCTGATAGCCGGTGATCGCGGTATTGAACACGACTTCGCCGATCGTATGGCCTTCGGCCCCGATCGAATAACCACGAAAGACCGTGCCGTCGGCGAGTGCAAGCAAGGCGGGAGAAAAAGACGGCAACACGGGAGGCTCCTTGGGGAACACCCTGCTGCCGACCTGTTTACCCTGCCGCGCGAGCGCCGCGCTGCGTGGGCGCGCGTGGTCGCTAGCTGGACGCGGCCTGCGTTGTCGAGACGCGAACCCGGCGCGTGGCGCACGAGGCTTCGCGGCATCGCCCGGCAGGCGGCGTGCGGCGGATGAACGGGATGAATGAGGTAGGCGCTAGGGTGCGAGGTTGATCAGCACAAACTTTCAAATTATAGCCTGAAAATGGCCCTATCTTCAATTGATATGGCCGTCCGATCATGCGCGCGCCGCGAACGGCGGACGCAGCGCACCGTGCTGCGGCCCTGTTTTCGCGGCCGCCCCATCCATCAGCGTACCGCCGGATCAGTGCGCTTGGCCAGCGCCGCGCGTGGGCCGGACGTACCAGACCGCGCTCGCGAGCTGCAGCGCGAGCAGCACGCCCCAGGCGGTGAAGTGCGCGGCGGCCGGATAACGGCCGTCGACCGCCGGCCAGTGCGACAGCACGGCGCCGACGCCGATCTGGAACGCGAAGATCAGCAGGAAGATCACGAGCGTGAGCGTCGTGTTCGCGCGACCGATCAGATGGGCGGGAAAGTGGCCGGCCATCACCGCGTAGGTCAGGATGCCCACGCCGCCGAACATCCCGTACGCAGCCCACAGCACGGCGGGCGGCAACGGCACGCGCGCGACGATCGCGAGCTGCGTCGCGACGAACAGCGCCATGCCGATGCCGCACGTCGCGTAGACCGACACGCCGCGCCGCTCGAGCACGCGTGCCGCCGCGCCGAAGCCGACGCAGCCGGCCATCATCGCGAAGCCGAGCACCGACACGAGGCGCGCGGCATGCGGCGCGTCGAATCCGCCGACGTCGCGCAGATACGGGCCAACCCACAGCGACTGCATCGCATAGAACACGCCCTGCGTGACGACGGAGAACGATGCGATCTTCCAGAACGCGCGGCTCGTCAGGATGTGCCACGTGCCCTTGAACTGGCTGACGAGGCCGCCCTGGTGACGCGCCTGCTGCGCGTCGGGCGCCCCGAAGCCGATCGACACAGCGACGGCCACGGTCAGCACCGCGAGGCCGAAACAGATCGCGCGCCAGCTCGCCCAGCCGAGCAGCCAGGTCAGCGGCGAGCCAACCATTACGCCGCCGAGGCCGCCCACGGCCATCACGAGACCGTTGACGAGCGGCAGCCGGCCAACCGGGAAATGCTGCGCGAGCGCCTTGAACGCCGCACCGAGACAGACCGATACGCCGACGCCGATCAGCAGCCGGCCGACCATCATCGTGCCGATGCCATGCGCCGCACCGAACACGGCCGCGCCGGCCGCCGCGAACAGCAGCATGCCGGCCGTCACGCGGCGCGGGCCGAAGTGGTCGAGCATCACGCCGGCCGGGATCTGCGCGCCCGCGAAGCCGAGGAAATAGAGGCTGGTGAGCAGGCCGAGATCGGCGGCCGACAGCCCGAGCTCATGCGTGACGAACGGCGCGAAGCCCAGATTGACGCCGCGAAAGACGTACGACACGAAATACCCGACCGAAAACAGCGCGAGCACCCTCACCTGCACCGACGACATCGCTTCTCCTTGTCATGTGAAGACGCGTGACGCCGCGCCGCGCACAAAAGAAAACGCCGTCACCTCGGTGACGGCGTTTCGTCGAATTCGTCGGATGATAGCGCAATCGTGCGGGCCTCACCGGCCGCCACGTTGCGCGCGGCAGCCGCGCTTACTTCTTCTTGCCCTTGTGCGCGGCGGCCTTGGCCGGCGCGGCTTTCGCGGGCGCGGCCTTCGCCGCCGGCCGGGCCGACGACTTGGCGGCGCCGCGCTTGCCGCCGTGCGACTTGCCGCCCACCGCCAGGCTCGCGCGCTCGATGTGCGCACCGCCCGTCGACGTCGCAATCCGCTCCGGACCGGGTTCCGCCGGCACCGAACGGCCGACCGGCACGTGCAGCACCAGCGCCTGACCCGGCATCGCGAGATCGCGGTGCGTACGGTTCCACGCCTTCAACTGGCCGACCGACACGCCATAGCGGCCGGCGATCGCCGCCATCGACTGCTTGCGACGCACGCGGATCAGCATCTTGCGCGTATCGGGGACGTCCGGCTCCATCGCGAGCGCGCCGTTTTCGGCGACGTCGGCGCTGATGTCCTCGTCGTCGTCATTGCCGCGCGGCACGACGATCGTCGAGCCCGGCTTCAGGCGCATGCCGGCCGGAATCTTGTTGACCGACATCAGCGTATCGGCGTCGACGCCGATCTTCTCGGCGATCGCGGCCGGGCGCGCACGCTCGCTGACCGTGTAGGTGGTCCACGACGACAGCTGGCCGTTGTACGCTTTCAGGCTCTTCTCGAACGCGGATGCGTTGTCGAACGGCAGCAGGATCTGCGGCTCGGTCGCGCCGAGGATCACGGGCTTCGAGAACGACGGGTTCAGCGAGCGGAACTCGTCGAGCGGCAGGTTCGCGAGCTTCGCGGCCACCGCCACGTCGATGTCGCGCGACGTCGTGACCGTCACGAAATACGGGTGGTTCGGGATATCCGGCAGCGCTAGGCCATACTGCTGCGGGCTCGCGATGATGTTCTTCACCGCCTGCAGCTTCGGCACGTAGTTGCGCGTCTCGTTCGGCATCCGCAGGTTCTGGTAGTCGGTCGGCAAGCCGGCCGCCTGATTGCGCGCGATCGCGCGCTGCACGTTGCCTTCGCCCCAGTTGTACGCGGCCAGCGCCAGATACCAGTCGCCGAACATGTCGTGCAGGCGGGACAGGTAGTCGAGCGCGGCGCTCGTCGACGCGAGCACGTCGCGGCGCTCGTCCTGCCACATGTTGCGCTTCAGGTTGTACGTGCGGCCGGTGCCGGGCATGAACTGCCACATGCCGGCCGCCTTCGCGACCGACAGCGCCTGCGGGTTGTACGCGGACTCGATGAACGGCAGCAGCGCGAGCTCGGTCGGCATGTGACGCGCCTCGAGCTCCTCGACGATGTGATACAGGTACTTCTGCGAGCGCTCGGTCATGCGCTGCACGTAATCGGGACGCTGCGTATACCAGGTCGTCTGCATGTCGACGAGATCGCTCTGCAGGTCGGGCATCTGGAAGCCGCGGCGAATGCGCGCCCAGAGATCGGAGTCTGCAGTGGTCAGGTCGCCGACGGATTGCTTGTCGACGTCGACAGTTTCTTTGGCGGTGGCTGATTTACGGAGGTAGTTGGACGTCGCCTGCGAATCGGCGGCGTTGTTGGCGACAGGGGGCTGGCTCGCACAAGCGGCGAGTAGCAGCACCACCATCGCACTCAATATAAGTCGCATGAAAATCTCGGCTTCCGACGGCTGGAAATTGCAGGCGATACTACGGAAGTGCGTGCTTCACGTCAATAAAAACACCGAAAACTCAGCGAAATCCTACATTTGGAGCAATTTTTACAGACACCGCTTGAGCTTTGGAGTCCTCCGGAAAACGTCACCGGAACCGGTTTTTCCATTCGCGCATCAGCGTGAACGCCGCCAGACGATCCGTCACCGTTTCGTGCAGCTCGGCCTCGAGCGTCGCGTGGATCGCCGCGCTGTCGGCCCGCATGAACGGGTTAACGGCACGCTCGTGCGCGATCGTAGTGGGCAGCGTCGGCACGCCGCGCGCACGCAGCGCCTGTGCGTCGTCGCGCCACGCGGCGAGTGCCGCATTGCCCGGCTCGCACGCGAGCGCGAAGCGGATGTTCGACAGCGTGTATTCGTGTGCGCAATGCACGCGGGTGTCGCCCGGCAGCGCGGCGAGCGCGTCGAGCGACGCGAGCATCTGCGCGGGCGTGCCTTCGAACAGGCGGCCGCACCCGCACGAGAACAGCGTGTCGCCGCAGAACACGTGCGGCACCGCGTTGCCCTGCCCGGCCGCGCCTTGACCGGCCGCCTGAAAGTAAGCAATGTGGCCGCGTGTATGGCCCGGCACGTCGAGCACGTCGAATGCGACCGCGGGCGCGTCGAGCGTCACGCGATCGCCGCCCGACAGCGGCCGCGTGACCACGCCGATCGCTTCGGCCGCGGGGCCGTAAACGGTGAGCGGAACATCGGCCGGTTGGCTATGCTGCAGCGCCTCGACACCGCCGACGTGGTCGGCATGGTGGTGCGTGAGTAAAATAGCGGTCAACCGCCAGCCTCGTTCGGCAAGAACCCGGCGTACGGGCGCGGCTTCACCCGGGTCGACGGCGATCGCATCGCGGCCGTCCGAGACGAGCCAGATATAGTTGTCTTCGAATGCCGGAACCGGCACGTATTCCAGCTCGTTCATAGGCGCGCAATCATCGTTATGTCTGACCGTCAAATTATAGACTGGCCCGCCTGGACCGACTCGCCGCCTGGCCGTTACGTGCTGGGCTGGGAGCAGGCGCAGCTCGACCGGATCGTATCCGACGTCTTCGGCTTCCACGCGCTGCAGCTCGGCCTGCCGCAGCTCGACGCGCTGCGCGAGAACCGCATGCCGTATCGCGGCCTCGTGCTCGACCCGGCGAGCGGCGCGAGCGCGCCGTATCAGTATCCGTGGGCGCGCGAAGCACACACGGCGGCCCACGCGCCCGCCGATCGCAGCACGACGTGGTGCGACCTGCTCGACCTGCCGTTCGAGTCGCAGAGCGTCGACCTGATCGTGATGCCGCACACGCTCGAATTCACGTCCGACCCGCACCGTTTGCTGCGCGAGGCCGAGCGCGTGCTGATGCCGGAAGGCCAGCTCGTGATCACCGGCTTCAATTCGCTGAGCCTGTGGGGCATGCGGCAGTCGTTCGGGCGCATGGCGAACCGCCCGTTCGTGCCGGCCACGCGCGACCAGATCGCGTTCATCCGGCTCAAGGACTGGATCAAGCTGCTCGGTTTCGACCTCGAACGCGGCCGCTTCGGCTGCTACCGGCCGCCGCTCGCCACCGACCAGTGGCTGGCCCGCTACGGCTTCATGGAGGCCGCCGGCGACCGCTGGTGGCCGATCTTCGGCGCCGTCTACATGGTGACGGCCGTCAAGCGCGTGCGCGGCATGCGCCTCGTCGGCCCGATCAAGATGAAGAAGCCCGTGCTCGCACCGGGCCTGACGCCGGCGGCCTCCCCGACCACTCACCAAGAACGTTCATGACAACCGACACCATCGACATCTATACCGACGGCGCCTGCAAGGGCAACCCCGGCCCCGGCGGCTGGGGCGCCCTGCTGCGCTACGGCAGTCAAGAAAAGGAACTGTTCGGCGGCGAGCCGAACACGACCAACAACCGCATGGAGCTGATGGGCGTGATCGCCGCGCTCGAAGCGCTGAAGCGGCCGTGCCGGGTGATCGTGCATACCGACTCGCAATACGTGCAGAAAGGCATCAGCGAGTGGATTCACGGATGGAAGAAGAAAGGCTGGGTCACCGCGGCGAAGACGCCCGTGAAGAATGCCGACCTGTGGAAGCGGCTCGACGCGCTCGTCGCTCAGCACGAGATCGAGTGGCGCTGGGTCAAGGGCCACGCGGGCCATCCCGAAAACGAGCGCGCGGACGCGCTCGCGAACCGCGGCGTCGAATCGCTGGCCGCCTGAACTCCGGCCGCCCTCTCCTGTTTTTGTTGCTTTTCCCGATATGCGCCAGATCATTCTCGATACCGAAACCACCGGCCTGAACGCCCGCACGGGCGACCGTCTCATCGAAATCGGCTGCGTCGAGCTGCTGAACCGGCGGCTCACCGGCAACAACCTGCACTTCTACGTGAATCCCGAGCGCGACAGCGATCCGGGCGCACTGGCGGTGCACGGCCTCACGACCGAATTCTTGAGCGACAAGCCGAAATTCGCGGAAGTCGCCCACCAGATCCTCGACTTCGTGAAGGACGCCGAGCTGATCATCCACAACGCGCCGTTCGACCTGGGCTTCCTCGACGCCGAATTCGCGCGGCTCGGCCTGCCGCCGTTCACCGAGCATTGCGGCGGCGTGATCGACACGCTGGTGCAGGCCAAGCAGATGTTCCCCGGCAAGCGCAATTCGCTCGACGCACTGTGCGACCGCTTCGGCATCAGCAACGCGCACCGCACGCTGCACGGCGCACTGCTCGACTCGGAGCTGCTCGCCGAGGTCTATCTCGCGATGACGCGCGGCCAGGACAGCCTCGTGATCGACATGCTCGACGACGCGGGCGCCGACGGCGGCGCGGCGAACGGCAAACGCGTGTCGCTCGCCGCGCTCGACCTGGCCGTGGTGACCGCGAGCGAAGACGAGCTTGCCGCGCACCAGGCTCAGCTCGACGAGCTCGACAAGTCGGTCAAGGGCACCTGCGTGTGGCGCCAGCCCGCCGACACGGATACCGCCGAAGCAGCCTGAGGCACGCGGCACGCGCCGCTCAGGCGCGCGGCTGCAGCGCGATGACGGCCATTCCGCCGAGCGCGAGCACCGCGCCGGCCACGTCCCAGCGGGTCAGCGCGACGCCGTCGACCACCCGCAGCCAGATCAACGCCACCGCGATATAGACGCCGCCGTACGCGGCATACGTGCGCCCCGCCGCGCTCGGATGCAGCGTCAGCAGCCACGCGAACAGCGCGAGCGACAGTGCGGCGGGCACCAGCAGCCAGGCCGGGCGCCCGGCCTTCAGCACGAGCCACGGCAGGTAACAGCCGACGATTTCGGCCAGCGCGGTAGCGGCGAACAGCGCCGCGATCCTCATCAGTTCGGTCATCCGGTTCCTCGCGAATTCAGCCCCGTCGCGGCGGCCGGCACGGCCGCGCCGCGCGCCGCCGATCATACCCGAGCAGGCTCCCCGGGATGCCCCGCCAGACGGGCGATTCCGGGCAATTTGCACGATCATCCGTCATCGTGCTATCATGTCGCCTGTTTCAACATTCAATCTCTGTCTTTTCGATTTTGAGCGAAGTCCGTCCGCACGTTGCGGCCCGGTGCCTCGATCGAAATTGCATCCACAGGAAAGCCCGCCCGACAGGCCCGCTTTTCTCGTTTCGCTGCCCCTCCGGGGCGTTGCCGGCACGCCGGACCCATCGTCCGCACCGGCATCCGCCGCCTGCATCACGCGGCCCATTCTTCATGAGCGCACTGTCGCGACGGCCCATCGGGCCCGCGTCGAAGCAGCCCCTTGGCCCTTTGCTGCCCCCTGTGCAGTAAGTGCTTAATGGTCTGCCCCGACGCGCAGCACACGACACCGCGCTCGCCGGCAAACCGTGTCGGACGGCCTGCCCGTTCCGGCGCTGTCAAAGGAGTGCATGACCTTGACCGCAACACACGTCAGCCCGACCGCTGTCTCTTCCCCCGCTTCGTCGTCCGGCGAAGCCCCGCTCGCCGCGGACGACATCACCGTCGTCGACCAGAGCCTGCTCAAGCGCGCCGTCAGCGCAATGGCCATCGGCAATGCGATGGAATGGTTCGACTTCGGCGTCTACAGCTATATCGCCGTCACGCTCGGCAAGGTGTTCTTTCCGTCCAGCAGCCCGTCCGCGCAGTTGCTGGCCACCTTCGGCACGTTCGCGGCCGCGTTCCTCGTGCGCCCGCTCGGCGGCATGGTGTTCGGCCCGCTCGGCGACCGCATCGGCCGCCAGCGCGTGCTCGCCGCCACGATGATCATGATGGCCGTCGGCACCTTCGCGATCGGCCTGATCCCGAGCTATGCGTCGATCGGCATCATGGCCCCGATCCTGCTGCTCGTCGCCCGCCTCGTGCAGGGCTTCTCGACCGGCGGCGAGTACGGCGGCGCCGCCACTTTCATCGCCGAGTTCTCGACCGACAAGCGCCGCGGCTTCATGGGCAGCTTCCTCGAATTCGGCACGCTGATCGGCTATGTGCTGGGCGCGGGCGTCGTCGCACTGCTCACCGCGTCGCTGTCGCAGGAAGCGCTGCTGTCGTGGGGCTGGCGCGTGCCGTTCCTGATCGCCGGGCCGCTCGGCCTGATCGGTCTGTACATCCGGATGAAGCTCGAGGAAACGCCGGCGTTCAAGCGCCAGGCCGAAGAGCGCGAAGCGCAGGACAAGGCCGTGCCGAAGGCGCGCTTTCGCGAGACGCTGCTGCGCAACTGGCGTGCGCTGCTGCTGTGCGTCGGCCTCGTGCTGATCTTCAACGTGACCGACTACATGGTGCTGTCTTACCTGCCGAGCTTCATGTCGTCGACGCTGCACTTCGACGAATCGCACAGCCTCGTGCTGGTGCTGATCGTGATGGTGCTGATGATGCCGATGACGCTGTACGCCGGCCGCCTGTCGGACAAGGTCGGCCGCAAGCCGGTGATGCTCGCCGGCTGCGTCGGCCTGCTGGTGCTGTCGATCCCGTCGCTGATGCTGATCCACACGGGCACCACGGCGTCGGTGTTCGGCGGCCTGCTGATCCTCGGCGTGCTGCTGTCGTGCTTCACCGGCGTGATGCCGTCGGCGCTGCCCGCGCTGTTCCCGACCGAGATCCGCTACGGCGCGCTCGCGATCGGCTTCAACGTGTCGGTGTCGCTGTTCGGCGGCACGACGCCGCTGGTGACCGCGTGGCTCGTCGACGTGACGCACAACCTGATGATGCCCGCGTACTACATGATGGGCGCCGCGCTGATCGGCATCGTGTCGGTCGTCGCGCTCGCCGAAACCGCGCGCCAGCCGCTGAAGGGCTCGCCGCCGGCCGTCGCGACGCGCCGCGAAGCGCACCAGCTGGCGCGCCAGTTGCGCGAGGACGACGACGAATCGGAGGTCTACGGCGTCGCGACGCCCGCCCGCGCGTAAGCGTCGCGCAATGAAAAAGCCCCGGCCGAAGCCGGGGCCCGATCGAACCCGATCTGCCCGACCGGCTTGCGCCGGCCGGGCTTTTTTCATTCAGTCGGCACGAACGCCTTCATGCCTGCGCTTCGCAGTGACGGCAGAAGATCAGCGCGCGCGACCGCGACACGGCTGCCTGCGCACCGCGCGCCGCGACGATCATCCCGACCTGGCCGAGATTGAAATCGCGCTCGACCATCAGCTGCGTGAGCCCGGCAAGCGCCAACACGACGGACGGGTGGTACAGGCTCGATTCGATCAGGGCTTTCATCATCGGCTCCATCTGGCAATGCGTGATTTGATGGAGTGGATTCTAGGGATCGGTCGCCTCCGGATAAACAGCGCGAATGCGAAGTCACTTGTCAGCCGCCGAGAACAATCGGCAGCGGCTTGCCGGACAAGGGCGAGCGGCGGCCGACAGCGGTGCGCGACAGTCCGGCGCCCCGCTTCGAAACCTAGACGAGCGGCGTTTCGACGAAAGCCGGCAACGCTTCGGCCCGCGCGGAATGCGCGGCGAGCGCCGGATAACGGGCCGGATCGATCCGCGCCAGCACCGGGTAATCGGCCGCCATGAATTGCGTGAAGCGCCACGCCACCGCGACCGTCACGTCCGACTGCAACAATCGCGCGCCGCCGAACCAGCCGTTGGCGGCCGCGATCAGCGGCTCCAGCGCGCCGTATGCACCTTCGAGCTGGCTCAGCACGCGATCGACCCACGGTTCGTGCTGCTTGTCCGACGGGCGCAGCGCCTGCTCGTAGACGACCTGCACGGTTTTCTCGGCCGCGGCCAGCGCGAACCCGATCGGCACCAGCGCGCGCAGCCGGGCCTCGACGGCGTCGGGCAGCAGGCGCCGCTCCGGCGCGGCCAGGTGGTCGAGATAGTCGACGATCAGCGACGAGTCGAGCAGCGTCGCGCCGCCGTCGGTCACGAGCGTCGGCGCCTTGACGACCGGGTTGAGCGTCCTGAACCGCTCGATATGACGAAACACCGAGATCGACTCGTGTTCGAACGGCAGGTCGAGCAGCTTCGCCGAAATGGCGACGCGGCGCACGAACGGGGAATCCAGCATGCCGATCAGCTTCATCGCGAACGCTCCGCTTCGAGGGAATGGGCCTGACGACTGTAGCAGCGGCGGCCGGCAGCGCCTAGCGTGCCCCCTGAGCTTGACGCGCATCAGCCGGCCGTACATCGGGCTCCCGCTGCCCGGCCGCTATGACCATAATGGAGGTTCACGCTCCTTCCGCCCCAGGGTCCGCCATGTGGTATGCCGTCGTCGAGCAGCAGCGGGAATGGATGCGCGCATGGCGCGCGGCGACGCGATACGCGTTCGACGCATGGCCCGCGGCGTCGCTGCCGCACGCCGCGTCATCGTGCTACGACGACCTGTTCGAACCGCTGCTCGGCCCGCAGGCCGCGCCGCCAGGCTTCGACCTCGCGTGGCCCGCCGTCAGCGAGCAGATCGTCGCGCACACGCCGTTTTGCGACTTGCGGCGCTTCGCGCACGCCGATGCGCACCGCACGGTGCTGCTGTGCGCGCCGCTCGTCGGGCATGCGGCCGTGATGATGCGGGAAACCGCCGAAACGCTGCTCGCCGATGGCGACGTCTGCGTGACCGACTGGCGCAATGCGCGCGACGTGCCGCTTGCGGCAGGCCGTTTCGGGCTCGACGAATACGTCGCGATGCTCGACGGTTTCGTCAGCACCCTCCAGCACGACGAGCGGCCGCTGCACGTCGTCGCCGTATGCCAGGCGACCGTACCGGCGCTCGGCGCCCTGGCGCTGCGCGCCGCGCGCGGCCTCGCGCCGCCCGCGAGTATCACGCTGATCGGCGGCCCGATCGATGCCCGCCTGAACCCGAGCGCGCTCGGCGCCGCGGCCGCCGCCCATTCGCTCGACTGGTGCCGGCGCCACTTGATCGACATCGTGCCGCCCGGCTTCGCCGGGCATGGCCGCCACGTGTTCCCGACCTATCTGCAACAGGGCGAGATCGCGCTCCTGTATCCGCAACGCTTCCTGACGCTGATCGAGACCTACGCGCTGGCAGCTTCCCGCTTCGACATGACCGGGCTCGCCGACGCCCGGCGGGCACTGCGCGAATACACGGCGCTGCTCGACATGCCGGCCGACTATTTCCTCGACACGGTCGACGTCGTGTTTCAGCGCATGCTGCTCGCGACCGGCGCGTGGCATGTGGACGGCCGGCGCGTCGAACCGGCCGCGCTGCGCGATGTCGCGCTGCTGACCGTCGAAGGTGCCTGCGACAGGGTCACGGGCGCCGGGCAGACGCATGCGGCGCTCGATCTGTGCAGCGGCCTCTCGGCCGACGAGCGCCATCGCATCGACGTCGACGATTGCGATCACTACGGGCTGTTTACGGGGCCACGCTGGCACGGCAACGTCCATCCGGCGCTGCAGCGCGTGTTCGCGCTCGCGGAAGCCGGCCGACCACGCCCGCGCCGAAACCGGCAAACCTGACGCCGCGTCACGGGCGCGCGGCGTCGAGCAGCGCGCGCACCTCGTCGTCGCTCGTCTGCTCGAAGCGCGCGTAGAACTGGCTGATCCCGAAGAACCGCGCCGGCTGCGACACCGTGACGAATGCATCGGCCAGACCGTCGAACGCATGCACGGCACCCGCCGGCGCAACCGGCACGGCCGCGACGATGCGCGCCGGGTGACGCTCGCGCAGCGCCTGCAGCGCGACGCGCATCGTCGCGCCGGTCGCGACGCCGTCGTCGACCACGATCGCGATGCGCCCTTCCACCGCCAGCGGCGGCACCGCGCCGCGATACAGCGCCTCGCGACGATGCAGTTCGGCCGTCTCGCGCGCGATCACGTCGGCGAGTTGTGCATCGGATACGTCCATGGCGCGGATCATCGAACGTTGCAGATGCGTCCCGCCGCCCGTCGCGATCGCGCCCATCGCGAGCTCGGGGTCGAACGGCACGCCGAGCTTGCGCACGACCAGCACGTCGAGCGGCACGCGCAGCGCACGGGCGACCGGATACGCGACGGGCACACCGCCGCGCGGCAGCGCAAGCACGACGACATCGCTTCGCCCCGCGTATTCGCGCAACGCATCGGCCAGTTGGCGACCGGCATCGGCGCGATCGGCAAAACTGCTTTCGATCACGATCGACTCCCTGCCGTTGCGCCGATGTGCGAAAGCCGCGCCGGCGCCTGTCAACGAGGATGGTTCATCGGTCGCGCCGATGCAAGCAGGGTCACACCGGCGCGCGATGCGCCGCAAGGAAGGGGTCAGAGGCCGCCGGCCTGCCGGTATAGCCGCCAGAACGATTGCGCGTAGGACTGCGCGAGTTCGGGCGCGCGCCGGAATACGTTGACCGTGTCGGCCTGCTCGGCCGCGCCGTCGGACAGCGTCGTCAGCGCGACGCTGTCGTCGACGATCACGAAACGCGACGCGGGGCCGCCATGCCGCGAATCGATCGCGACGTCGATGCCCGCGGATTTCAGATAGCCGGCGCCGCTGTACCTGCCCGCACGCGGCGGGCGCACCAGCACCACGCGCACCTCGATCCCCCGCGCGCGGGCCGCGCGCAGCGCGCTCGCGACAGCCGGCGGCACCTGCGTATAGCCGGCCAGCAGCACGCGGCGCTGCGCCTGTTCGATCAGATCGACGGTCGCGTCGGCCGCCGCGTTGTCATACGAAAAGTACGTGCCGACCGATGCGGCGTCGGACAGAATCTGGCTGGCGTGGACGCTCGTCGCGCAGCAGAACGCGGCGAGGAGGAAGGCGGCTGGTCTCATGGCGGGCGCCATTGTAGCGACGCCAATTCGCGTGGCAAGGGGCGGCTGCGACGCTGCTGCGCCGGCGCAACACACAGTGCCAAACCGGTGCCCGGACGCTGTGTTTCGAGCCGGGTTTCAGCCCGTCGATCAGCCGGGCGCGACGCGTGCGAGCCAGCTCGTCACGCCGTCGACGGAACGGAAATCCGCGAGGCTGCGCGCCGGCAACGCGGGATACGCGCCGCCGGCCATCTCGGCCAGCGCGCGCCCGGGACCGAGTTCGAGAAACGCGGTGGCGCCCGCCTCCACGCATGCGGCAAGACAACTCGCCCACTCGACCGGCTCCGCGATCTGCCGCGCGAGCTTGTCGAGGCCCGTGTCGACATCGAGCACCGACGCGCCGTCGATCCCCGAGAACAGCCGCGTGCCGGGCAGCGGCCGGCGCACGCGCGTCGCGGCCAGCGTCGCGCGGAAGGCCGGCACGGCCGCCGCGAGCCGGCGCGTGTGCGACGCGATCCGCACGCAGACGGGCGCGACGCGCAGCGCGCCGGCATGCGTCGCGTCGCCGGCCACCGCATCGACATCGGCGTGCCGCCCCGCGACCACGAACGCATCGCCCGGGTTCGCGATCGCGATGGCCGCGTCGCGACCGTCGCACAGCTGCGCCAGTTGCGAACGCGTCAGGCCGCGCACGAACACCATCCGCTCGTCGCCGCCGCTTGCGGCATCCATCGCGCGTGCACGCGCATCGGCCAGGTCGAGCGCGTCGTGCGGTTCGATCATCCCCGCGACGCTCCACGAGCCGACCTCGCCGACGCTGTAGCCGGCGACGCAGCGCCGGCGCGGCCACACCGCATCGAGCAGCGCGGCCGCCGCGAGCGCCTGGACCGTGCAGAGGATCTGCGCGGCCCGGTTTTCCCGCAGCGCATCGGGCCCGGCCTGCCGGACCCAGGTGCGCGGATCGTCGCCGAGCAGCCGGCCCGCATGCGCGAACAATGCGTCGGCCTGCGGCGCCGACCCGGTCAGATCGAACATGTCGGCGCGTTGCGCGCCTTGCCCCGAACACAGGATGGCCAGCGTCATCGTGCGTGCCCTTCGGCTTCGAGCGCATCGACGAACACGCTCATCGCGAGCAGGTCGGCCGCCCCGCCCGGGCTCAGCCGGCGTGCGACGAACGCCCGATGCGCGGCCGCCGCGCGCAGCCGCCAGTCGGGCGCCCGCACGCCGCCGCGCGCGACGAAGGCACGAGCGGTCGCGCGAGCGAAATCGAGGCCGTCCTGCCCGCCCCGGTGCAGCAGATTCGTGTCGTCGAGCGCGGCGATCAGCGCGAAGCACGCGGCGACCCGCGCGGCTTCCGGATCGTCCGGCAAGTCGCGCTGGGCGCCGCGCAGCGCGGGCAACCCGACCGCGTACACGGTCGGAAAGCCGTCGGCCGCCTCGCGACGCGCACCGCCCACACCGTAGCGGCGGCTCGCGCACTCGCCGTGGCTGTCCGGCAAACGCGGGCCGCCGAGGATCTCGACGCCCCAGCGACGGGATACGAACGCGCCGAGCGTCGTCCCGTCCAGCACCGCGCCCGACAGTGCGCGCCGGCCGGCAGCCGCGCACAGCAGCCCGAGCCCGAAGATCGCGCCGCGATGCGTATTGACGCCGCCGGTCGCGGCGAGCATCGCGTGCTCGGCACGCAGGCCGATCTTGCGCAGCACGGCCATGTCCGCGTCGCGGGCGCCCGCGTCGGCGAGTTCCGCGAAGTACGGCCGCAGCACGGCGGCGCTGCGCGCGAACGTCGCGGCATCCATGTCCGTGTGACTGCCGGTGTCGACGTGACTGACGAGGCCCGGCTTCGGATAGGTGTCGATCTCGAGCACGAGGCTGCGCTCGGCCAGCGCGGCGATGCGTTCGGCGTCGGACGGCGCCGCTACGCGGCAGGCAGCCCGTGCGTTCATCGCAGGCCTCCGGTGAAGGCATCGGCGCGTATCAATTCGACCGCAATCGCGGTCTTCACCGCGACTTCGGGCAAGCGCGCGTGCAGTTCGCGCCAGTTGACGCCTGCACCGTCGTCGCGCAGCAGCTCGCCGTCGATGCGCATCGGCGCGCGCGCGTCGATCGCCGCGAGACCGTCGAGCAACGGCGCAAGCGACACGGGGTCCGGCAGCGGCAACACGAGGTCGAGATCGGACGATGCGCTCAGGTAGGGCTCGCCCGTCAGCGCCTGCCACGCGAGGCTGCCGAACACGCGGCCCTGCACGCCGCAGCGCGCGCCGAGTGCCTCGAGTTCGCGCAATGGCGCATGCCACGCGGCGGGCGCGGCGGCGAGCACGTCCGTCAAGGTCGGCAGCGGGCCGACCGTCGCGAGCGCGTCGGTGGCCACGTTCAGCGCGATGCGCCGCTTGCCCGCCGACGGCGGCAGCGGCAGGCCGAGCGGCACGCGGCCGGCATCGGCTTCGTCCGGCGACGCGCGACGCACGATCAGCGGCCAACCGCGTTCGGCCCATGCGCGCACGAGCGGATCACCCGCGAGCGCGGGGTCGCGGGCGAATGCCGCGCCCCACCCGCCCGCCGTCAGCGTGACGAGCGTGTGGCGGCGCAGCGGCAGCTCAGCGTGCGGCACGCGCGAGTGCCTCGACGCGGGCGGCGACGTCGGTCGCGACCGGCCGGCCGCGCGCCGCGCGCCGGTCGATGCGCTCGGCCGGCTTGCCCAGCCATTCGCCGACCTGCGCGTCGAGCGCGCGGGACGGATCGAGCACGGCGTCGACGGCGCCCATCTTCACGAGGTTGTCGAGCCCCGGCGCGAATACCGGTGTCGAACGCGCCATCTCCTTCAGCACGTCGATCGGCAGCTTGGTCACGCGCGACATCGACGGCAGGTCCATCACCTCCGGCTCGGCGCCCGGCACCGCGAGCAGCGTGCGCGTCGCGAGCGCGGTCGCGATGAACGCGCCGGCGGCCGTGTGGCCGTACAGCACGCCGATCGTCCGGTGTCCGGCGAGATCCGCGTGCATCAGGCATTTGGCGAGATGCGACAGCCCTTCGTTCAGGCCCAGCAGTTCGTCGCGCTTGCTCATCCGCTGGCTGTCGCTGTCGACCAGCACGAGGATCGGCGTGTCGCCGCCGCGCGCGACCGTGTCGAGCACCCGCGACGCGAGCGTCAGTGCCTCGTCGATGCCGAACGGCAGGCGGTCGGCCACGCCGATCACGTCGACGCGCGTGCCGGCCAGTTCCGCGTGGCCCGTCAGCAGGCCGCCATTGCGCACAATCGAATGGCCCGCGGGAAACAGCGAGTTCAGTACTTCATCGAGCGTCATGCTGCCTCCCGCCGGGCCGCCCCAAGGGAGGCAGGCGCCCCCTCGGGGGGCAGCGAACGAAGTGAGCGTGGGGGTCGTTTCATTTCTGCTCCTGTAACTGGTCGGCGAGCTTCGCGAATTCGTCGTCGGACATGCCCGGAATCGCTTCCGGCGCGTCGGCCCCGAGCGCACGCCACACGTCGAGCGCATCCCGGCAGCCGCCGAACCGCTCGATCCGTGCTTCGAGACGCGCCTGTTCCTCACGCAGCATCGCCGCATCGAACGTCGGCGCGCGGCCGATCAGGTCGAGCGCGGCCGCGCGGAACGCGTCCGGCGTATCGGCCACGTAACGATCGGCGCCGCCGATCAAGCGGCGATGCTTGCCGCCCATCGTGCGCCAGATCAGCGCGCGATCCTTCGAGTCGAATTCCTCGACGCCGCGATTGGTCTCGATCACTTCAGGCCCCGACACGCTGATGCGCCCCTGCTCCGACACCGCGAGCGCCGAACAGCACGCGGCGAGCAACCCGCCGCCGCCGTAGCAGCCCGCGCGCGCGCCGATCAGCCCGATCACCGGCACGCCGGCCGCCCGCGCGTCGACGAGCGCGCGCATGATCTCGGCGATCGCGAGCTCGCCCGCGTTCGCTTCCTGCAACCGCACGCCGCCCGTGTCGAACAGGATCAGCACCGGCTTGCCGACGTCACGCGCGGCGCGCAGCAGCCCGGTGAGCTTCGCGCCGTGCACTTCGCCGAACGCGCCGCCCATGAAGCGGCCCTCCTGCGCGGCGACGAACACCGGCTTGCCATCGAGCCGGCCGTGGCCGACCACCATCCCGTCGTCGAACTGCTGCGGCAGCGCGAACAGCGGCAGGTGCGGGCTCGTCACGCGCTCGGCCGGCCCGAGGAATTCCGTGAAGCTGCCCGCGTCGAGCAGCCCGTCGATGCGTTGCCGCGCCGACGCTTCGTACCAGCTCGCCGCGTTCGCGACGAACGCGGGGGCGTCATGGATATGACGAATATCGCTCATCATGCGTCCCCCTCGATCGCGCGCACGGCCTGCGCGAGCCGCAGCGACACCATGTCGGGCCGCGCGCCGCCGTCGTTGATCGACAGCTTCAGGCCGCCCGGCGTGCGCCGTTCGACGAAATCCGATACGACCGCCTGCCAGACCGCGCCGAACCCGACGGCCGCGGTGCGGATGTCGATCTCGCATTCGTTGCCCGGCAGCACGCGTTCGACCAGCACTTCGAGATTGCCGGACGCGACCACGCCGACGAGCGCCGCGGCCTGCTCGCCCTTCGCGCGTTCGCGCGCGGTGAAGCGATAGTTCAACTGTTCCATGCCCTCTTCCTCACCAGTTGCGGAACCGGGCCGGCGGCGCATAGAGCCCGCCCGACCAGTGCACCAGATCCTTGATCGACCGCGCGGCGAGCCAGCGGCGGTCGGCGTCGAGCGGATCGATACCGAGATCCTCCGGGCGACGGATCACGCCGCGTTCGCGCAGCCGCTCGACCAGCTTCTTGTCGCGGCCGCGGCCGACGTCGGTATAGCCGGCGACGCCGCGAATCGCGTGCTCGCGTTCGTCCTTGTCGCGGCACATCAGCAGGTTCGCGATCCCTTCCTCGGTGACGATGTGCGTGACGTCGTCGCCGTAGACCATGATCGGCGCGAGGTCGAGCTGCAGCTTGTCGGCGAGCTTCAGCGCGTCGAGCTTCTCGACGAACATCGGCACGTTCTTGTCGCCGAACGTCTCGCCGATCTGCACGACCAGCTTGCGGCCGCGCCGCAGCGCCGCCGGCGTGTCGGGGTCGGCTTCCGCGCCGGCCTTCAGCCACGGCTCGCTCGGATGGCGCCGGCCGCGCGCGTCGCTGCCCATGTTCGGCGCGCCGCCGAAGCCGGCGATCCGCTCGGCCGTGACCGTCGACGAATGGCCGGACAGGTCGATCTGCAGCGTCGAGCCGATGAACATGTCGCATGCATAGAGGCCGGCCGTCTGGCAGAACGCCCGGTTCGAGCGCAGCGACCCGTCGGGGCCCGTGAACCACACGTCGGAGCGCGCGCGGATGTAGTCGTCCATCCCGACCTCGGAGCCGAAGCAGTGGACCTGCTCGACCCACCCCAATTCGATCGCGGGGATCAGCGTCGGGTGCGGATTGAGCGCCCAGTGCGTGCAGACCTTGCCCTTCAGCCCGAGCTTCGCGCCGTAGGTCGGCAGCAGCAGCTCGATCGCGGCCGTGTTGAAGCCGATTCCGTGGTTCAGACGCTTGATCCCGTACGGTTCGTAGATGCCCTTGATCGCGAGCATCGCGGTGAGGATCTGCGTTTCGGTGATCGCGGCCGGATCGCGCGTGAACAGCGGCTCGACGTAGAACGGCCGGCCGGCCTCGACGACGAAATGCACGCGATCGCCCGGAATGTCGACGCGCGGCACCTTGTCGACGATGCGGTCGACCTGCGCGATCACGATGCCGTCCTTGAAGGCGGTCGCTTCGACGACGGTCGGCGTGTCCTCGGTGTTCGGGCCGGTGTACAGGTTGCCGTCGCGATCGGCGCTCACGGCCGCGATCAGCGCGACCTGCGGCGTGAGGTCGATGAAGTAGCGGGCGAACAGCTCGAGATAGGTATGCACCGCGCCGAGCGCGATCTTGCCGCCGAACAGCAGCTTCGCGATGCGCTGCGACTGCGGGCCCGAATACGCGAAGTCGAGCCGCTTCGCGATGCCGCGCTCGAACACGTCGAGATGCTCGGGCAGCACGACGCCCGACTGCACCATGTGCAGGTCGTGGATCTTCGCGCTGTCGACGTCGGCGAGCGCGGTGGCGAGCAGATCGGCCTGCTTCTGGTTGTCGCCTTCGAGGCACACGCGATCGCCG
Organism: Burkholderia sp. E168m22; assembly: GCF_001319805.1. Classification (NCBI taxonomy): domain Bacteria; kingdom Pseudomonadati; phylum Pseudomonadota; class Betaproteobacteria; order Burkholderiales; family Burkholderiaceae; genus Burkholderia; species Burkholderia sp. E168m22. The sequence continues at coordinate 92,697 of NZ_BBSK01000014.1, read as the reverse complement.
GGCCGCAGCACCGCTTCGAGCAACGCGACGGTGTCGCGCGCATCGACCCGCTTGCCCTGCGCGTATGCCGCGCCGGCCGCGAGGCGTGCATCGCGCGCCTGCCGCGCGTGATTCCATCCGGTCATGAACAGTTCTCCGCTTCGAGGGTTCAGCGGCATTCTAAGCCTGGCGCCGCCGCCGATTGATGATGTTGCAGAATGCGACTCAGAGGACGCGGCGATGGATGCGGCCCGCGCGCGGGCCGCGTCGCAGGGCCCTACGCGCCGACCAGCGCGCGCGTCGTGAAGAACAGTACCGACGGCCCGAGCAGGCAGCCGACGCCGGTATGGAACGTCGCGACCAGCGCACCGTACGGCACGAGCCGGCGATCGGTCGCGGCAAGGCCCGCGCTCACGCCGCTGACGGTGCCGGCCAGCCCGCCGAAGATCATCGCGGAGCGCGGCGTTTTCAGGCCCATGAAATTGGCCGCGACCGGCGTGCCGACCATCACGATGATCGCCTTCACGAGCCCGGTCGCGATGCTGAGCGCGATCACGTCGGAGCTCGCACCGATCGCCGCGCCCGTGACGGGCCCGACGATATAGGTGACGGCGCCCGCGCCGATCGTCGTCATGCTGACCGCGTCGGTGTAGCCGAACGCGCGCGCGACGCACGCGCCGACGATGAACGGCAGCACGGTGCCGAGCAGCAGCGACACGACACCGACGAGCCCGGCCTTGCGCGCCTCGGTCGGCTGTACTTCGAACGCGGTCGCGACGATCGCGAAATCGCGCAGCATCGCGCCGCCCATCAGGCCGATACCGGCGAACAGCTTGACGTCGGCCAGCCCCTTCTCGCCGCCGGTGAATGCGCCGCCGACGTAGGCGAGCACGAGACCGATGACGATCGCGATCGCCGAGCCGTGCACGCGGCCGAACGTGAGCTTGCGCGACGCGATCGACGACAGCCACATGATCAGGCCGACCAGCGCGAACGACGCGACGAGCCCGTTGTGGGCGACGGTTTTTTCGAGCATCTGCAGCATGGCGGCCTCCGTTATTGTTCTTCGAATTGCGGCACGCCCGCGAAGGCCGTGTCGTCGCGCCCCGTGCGCGCGAGTACCGCAATGCAGCATGCGCAGATCGCGACCGCGCCGACGGCGGCCAGCAGCGCGACCGGCCCGCCCTTGAGCGCGGCGACGACGTTCTGGTTCGCGGCCATCGCGACGACGACCGGGATGTACATCGCGCCCCAGAAACCGACGCCCGCCTCGGTCTCCTTCGGCAGCCAGCCGCGCCGGTGCAGCCACAGGCGCAGGCAGATCAGCAGCAGCATCGCGATGCCGACGCCGCCGACGTTGGTCTTCACGCCGATCGCGCTGCCGAGCAGGTCGCCGAGGAACAGTCCGGCCAGGTGGCAGAACGCCAGCAGCGCGGTTCCGTAGATGATCATGAGTCGTCTCCAGTCTCTTCGTGACGGGCGCCTGACGCATGCGGGAGTCAGGCCCGCACGCCGATCCCGGGCGGACTGTCTGTCTCCTGCGGCGGGGCGCCGCGGCCCGGCGGCTCGTCGTGCGAGCACGTTCTCGGGGTCGATGGGATGATGCGGATTCGGGCCGGACGCCGGATGGCTTAGACTGACCGATGCCATCGGGCGGCGCGACACGGGCTACGCGTCCGGTGCCCCCTCGTTGGCGGAGGCCGCACTGGCGCGTGATCCGATACTAGCGCCGCATAATCCGGCCATTTATGAAGTTGTCGAAACCGATTCAGTGGATTTAGCAATGCGTCCGTTACCGCCCGAACTGCTGCGCAGCTTCGTCGCCGTCGCCCAGTCCGGCAGCTTCACCGCCGCGTCCGAGCGCGTGAACCTGTCGCAATCGACCGTCAGCCAGCATATCCGCCGCCTCGAGGAGCTGCTCGACCGGCCGCTGTTCGAGCGCGACACGCGCAACGTGCACCTGTCGCAGCACGGCGACGCGCTGTTCCGCTACGCGGTGCGCATCCTCGAACTGATGGACGAGGCCGTCACGTCGGTCTGCGGGCCGCCGCTGTCGGGCAAGGTGCGGCTCGCGATGTCGGAGGATTTCGCGTCGGCGCACCTGACGGCCGCGCTCGCAAGCTTCGTGCAGCGCAACCCGGACGTCGAGCTCGCGATCTCGACCGGGCTGTCGGGCGACCTGTTCGACGCGCTCGACGAAGGCCGGCACGATCTCGTGTTCGCGAAACGGATCGCCGGCAGCCGGCGCGGCCGCGTGATCCGCAGCGAACCGCTGTACTGGTGCACCGGCCCCGATTCGCGAATCACCGGCCACGAGGCCGTGCTGCCGCTCGCGATGCATCCGGAGCCGAGCGTGTCGCGCCGCCGCGTGCTCGAATCGCTCGAAGCCGTCGGGCGCCCTTACCGGATCGCCGTCGTGAGCAGCAGCATCGCGGTGCTGCGGGCGGCCGCGAGCGCGGGGCTCGGCGTCAGCGCGTTCGCCGGCTATGTGATCCCGGCCGGGCTCGCGCGGCTCGACGCGGGGCTACCCGAACTCGGCGAACTCGAATACGTGATCGATCGCCCGGCGGCCGCGTCGCGCTCCACGCTCGCGCTCGAAGCCACTCTGATCACGGCGGCGGCCGAGCTGTAACGGCACGGCGCGCATCGCACACGGGCGCGGGCGTGGTCGCACCTGACGGCTTTGCCCGGAACGCGTCATTGTCCGCGCAGCACCCCCTCGCGACAATGGGACCCATCCGAACGCACCGCGCATCGCCGCGCGCGTCCGGTACCCCGTCCCCTTGATCGGAGCCCGCCATGAAAAACGTCCTGCGATTCGCCGTCGCGACCGCCGCAGCCGCGCTGCTGTCCCCCGCCTTTGCCCAGACCGACGCGTCGGCCCCCGCGCAGGGCCTGACGCGCGCGGAAGTTATCGACCAGCTCAAGCAGGCCTATCTCGACGGCGAACTGCCGACCAACGACGGCAACTATCCGCCGAACGCCGCGACGCGTGCGCGCAACCGCGAACTCGTGCAGGCCGCGAGCCCGGCATGGCTGGCCCACGTGCCGCCCGCCAGCCAGGCGACGTCGCAGCAATGACCGGTGGCGCCGCGGCGCGCGACCGGATCAGGATCACGATCAGGGCAGGAAGCTGCGGCGTCGCGCGTCGATCAGTTCGACGAGCAGCCGATCGCGCTCCGCTGCCAGTTCCTGCATCGAGCGCTCGCCCTGGATCGCGCGCAGCTCGTCGGTCAGCTTGCGATCGACTTCCGGATCGAACGACGGCGTGCCGAGGTCGTCCCACCAGCTCGTGATCGGCCCCGACAGGTGTTCGAGAAAGTGCGCGATCCCGCCCGCGCCGCCGCCGAGGTGATAGGTCAGGCACTGCCCCATCAGCCCCCAGCGCAGGCCCGGCCCCCACGCGACCGCCTTGTCCGCATCGGCGACGCTCACGACGCCTTCGCCGACCAGGTGATACACCTCGCGGAACAGCGCGGCCGCGAGCCGGTTCGCGACGTGGCCGGTCATCTCCTTGTTCAGCACGATCGTCTGCTTGCCGAGCGCATCGTAGAACTGCTTCACGCGCGCGATCACGTCCGGGCTGGTCGCGTCGCCCCCGACCAGCTCGACGAGCGGGATCAGGTGCGGCGGATTGAACGGATGCGCGATCAGGCAGCGTTCCGGATGCTTCGCGCAGGCCGTCTGGATCTCCGACATCTTCAGGCCCGACGAGCTGGACGCGATCGGCACGTGCGCGGGCAGCACGTCGTCCATCTGGCGATAGAGCGCACGCTTCAGGTCGAGTCGCTCGGGGCCGTTCTCCTGCACGAAATCGACGCCGTCGAGCGCACGCACGAGATCGGCGTCGAACGACAGCCGCGCGCAAAGCTCGGCGGCCCGCTCGCCGAGGAATGCGGCGAGCGCGTCGCGCAGCCGTGCATCGGCCTGCGGCGCCGGGTCGGTCGCGACGACGTCGAAGCCCTGCGTCAGGTAGAAAGCGGCCCAGCTTGCGCCGATCACGCCGGCGCCGACGATCGCGATACGTCGAATGTCCATGGTTGTCCCGTGTGGTTGGTCTGCGGATATGCCGCGGCGATTGTCGCATCGAATCCCGCGCGCAGGCGTCGACGCGGATTGCACCTTCCCTCTTGAAATGCGTGGCGACGGCCACTAATTAAGCGTCGTCGGGCAGTGCCGCATGCCACGCACCGCCCCCGTATCGACCCAGTGGAGCCACCCGTCGCGCCCGCCGCAGGCGACGCGCGGTCACGTCTCCCGCGTTCCCTGTTCAGGAGGACCAACATGAGCGGTATCCATTTCGGCAACGATCTGTTCGACGAATTCGCCCGCGTGCAGCGGCAGATGGCGAGCCTGCTCGGCGAACGCCCGTCGGGCATCCGTGCGGGGCGCGCCGGCACGTTTCCCGCCCTCAACGTCGGCGCGACCGACGACGCGATCGAGATCGTCGCGTTCGCACCCGGCATGGCCGCGGCCGACTTCGACGTATCGATCGACAAGGATCTGCTGACGATCAGCGGCGAGCGCAAACCGGCGCCGCGCACCGAAGGCGACGACGTGCGCACCTATGCACAGGAGCGCTTTCACGGCGCGTTCCGCCGCGTGGTCGAACTGCCGCGCGACGCGGACCCCGACCAGGTCAGCGCCCGCTACGAAAACGGCTGCCTGCTGATTCGCGTCGGCCGGCGCGAGGCCTCGAAGCCGCGTGCGATCACCATTCAGTAACCTTCAGGATACCGACATGAACACGAACCCGACCCTGGCCGAACGCCAAACCACCCCCGTTCATCCGGCCGCCGCGGAAGCCGCGCGCCGACCCGCGATCACCCCGTCCGTCGACATCGTCGAGGATCAACGCGGCGTCACGCTGCGCGCCGACCTGCCCGGCGTGCCGCGCGAGAATCTCGACGTGAAGGTGCACGACAACACGCTGACGATCGAAGCCGCGACGCAGTTCGACACGGCGGCCGACCTGCGCGTGCGGCATGCGGAAATCCGTTCGACGCGCTATGCACGGTCGTTCGTGCTGAGCGCCGACCTCGACACGTCGCGGATCGACGCGAACCTGCGCGACGGCGTGCTGACGCTGACGATCCCGCGCCGCGAGGAAACACGCCCGCGCCGCATCGACGTGACGGCCGGCAATGCGTGAGCGTCGACGCGTGTCCTGACGCGACGCGCATGAAAAAGCCCCGCTCCGGCGCGATGCCGGGCGGGGCTTTTTTGCATCGGGCCGCGCGCGCTCAAGCGCGCGGACGGCAGATTCAATCGAAATCGAACAGATCGAACACCGACTTCTTGCGACGCCGGCCGTCGTGCCGGTCACGCCCGTCGTGCGAGCGCGCGTCGCGCCCCCAGCCGTCGTCGCGGCCGCGCGGCGCGTGCGCATCGTGCTGCACTGGCGCCGTGTCGCGTCGCGCCGGCGCGTCACCGGTTTCGCGGGCGAGCAGCTTGTCGAGTTCGCCGCGATCGAGCCACACGCCGCGGCAGGTCGGACAGTAATCGATCTCGATCGACTGGCGCTCGGCCATCAGCAGGTCGGGCGTCTTGCAGACAGGGCATTTCATCGCGTTTCTCCTTTCCGTGCGAATTTCATCCGGATTCCATATGAGGTGCGCGAGCCGGCTGCCACAGCGGCCGGCATCACGCGCGCCCGCTTAGTCGCGCGCCACCTGCCCCGCCCGCTTCGCCTTGGCCCGCCGCGCCAGCATGTTCATGCCCTCGACGAACGCCGAGAACGCCATCGCCGCATAGATGTACCCCTTCGGCACGTGCGAACCGAACCCTTCGGCGATCAGCGTCATGCCGATCACGACCAGGAACGACAGCGCGAGCATCACGATCGTCGGGTTGCGGTCGATGAAGCGTGCGAGCGGCTGCGCGGCGAACAGCATCACGCTGACGGCGACGATCACGGCGACGAACATGATCGGAACGTGCTCGGTCATGCCGATCGCGGTCACGATGCTGTCGATCGAGAACACGATGTCGAGCATCACGATCTGGCCGATCGCGGCCCATACCGTCAGGCCGGCCGCGCCGGCGGCCCCGCCCGCGCCGTCGCCGTCGTGCGACACGTGGTGATGGATCTCGGTGGTCGCCTTCCACACGAGGAACAGGCCGCCCGACAGCAGGATCATGTCGCGCCACGAGAACGCATGGTCGAACAGCGTGAACACGGGTTCGGTCAGGCTCGCGATCCACGCGACGCTGCCGAGCAGCGCGAGGCGCATCACCAGCGCGAGCGCGATGCCGAGGCGCTGCGTGCGGGCGCGCTGCGCTTCGGGCAGCTTGTTGCTGAGGATCGAGATGAAGATCAGGTTGTCGATGCCGAGCACGACTTCCATCACGACGAGCGTCAGGAGCGCGGCCCAGACGGCGGGGTCGGTGGCAAGCGTCAGCAGGTAGTCCATGGGCGGGGCCGATACGAAAGTGGAAAGCCTGATGATATGACGCCCCGAACTTCGTAAAAATCAGAGAGAATCTGACTTTAGGTTCGGTTTTTCCGATATATCGCGCTTCGATGCTCAATTTCCGACATCTGTACTATTTCTGGGTCGTGGTGAAGGAAGGCGGCTTCGCGCGTGCGGCCGAGCGGCTCGACATGGCCGTGCAGACGATCAGCGCGCAGGTGCGCGAACTGGAGAAATCGCTCGGGCACCAGCTACTGCGCCCCGCCGGGCGCGGCGTCGCGATGACCGATGCCGGGCAGGCCGCCTTTGCACGCGCGGAAGTCATCTTCGAGATGGGCCGGCAGATTCCCGACGACGTGCGCGCGGCGGCCAGCCAGCCGACCGTGCGGCTCGCGGTCGGCCTCGCGGACGGCATCTCCAAGCTCGCCGCGCACGCGATCCTGGCCCCCGTGCTCGACACGCCCACGCTGCGGCTGCTGTGCCACGAGGGCGAGCACGACGCGCTGCTCGCGGAACTCGCGCTGCATCATCTGGATCTCGTGCTGGCCGGCCACGGCGCGCCGTCCGGGTCGAACCTGCGCGTGACGAGCGAGCGGCTCGTCGCGTCGCCGGTCGACTGGTACGGGCCCGCGGCACTCGTCACGCCGGCCGCGCGCCAGCGCTTTCCGCAATGTCTGGCCGAGCTGCCGGTGCTGCTGCCGACCGCGCATTCGGCATTGCGCGCCCATCTCGACCGATGGCTGGAAAGCGAGCGGATCGTGCCGCGCGTGGCCGGCGAATTCGAGGACAGCGCGCTGATGGCCGTGTTCGCGGCGCGCGGCCTCGGCGTGTTTCCACTGAGCGAACTCGGCGCGAACGATGCGTCGCTGCTGCGCGGGCTCAGGCGGCTCGGGCGCGCGGGCGACGTGACCGAGGAGATCCACGCGATCCGCTCCCGACGCGGCGAACATCATCCGCTGACGGCCCAATTGCTGGCCGCGGCGCGCGGCGCGCCGGCCGACTGAAGCGAGCGCGACATCAAACGAAACTATAATGTCGCCCCGGCCATACGAGATGTGCGCGCGCATCAATCCGGGCACTCCCGTTGCGCCGCCTCTCGCCGAGCCTTCTGAAAGACGCCATGCACAACCGATTTCGCCTGTTTTCCGTTTCGTGCGCGCTCGCGGTCGCGACCGTGCTGGCGGCATGCTCGTCGCCGCCCAAGCCGATCTACCAGCAGGAACAGTTCGACGCGACCACCAGCCCGTATGCGCACACGTTCCACTCGAAATCCGACGCGGCCTGCGAGGCCGCGCGGCGCGCGCTGCTGAGCCAGGGCTACGTGGTGTCGTCGTCGCGCAACGACGCGGTCGACGGCAGCAAGAATTTCCAGCCGAGCAACGACATGCACGTCGTGATCGAGTTTCACGTCGTGTGCGCGGACGCGAATGCGGACGGCTCGTCGAGCATCGCGTACGTGAACGCGGTGCAGGACCGCTATACGCTGAAGAAGTCGAATACGTCGGCCAGCGTCGGCTTGAGCGTGTTCGGCTCGCTGTCGCTGCCGATCGGGTCGAGCGACGACGCGCTCGTCAAGACCGCGAGCGAGACGATTCCCGCCGGCGTGTTCTATGAGCGCTTCTTCACGCTCGTCGACCATTTCCTGAAGATCGACCCGGCGCGCCGCGACCGCGCAACCGTGAAGGCCGCCGAGAAGGAGCCCGTCGCGCCGCTGCCCGAGCCCGCGCCGACGCCGCAGGGCGAACCGCTGAAGATGACGACGCCGGTCGTGCCGACGCCGCCCGCGGCGCCGGTGCCGCTTTCGGCGCCGGGGGTCGCGCCTGGATCGGGCGCGAATGCCGTGCCGGCCGCGGCATCGGCCGTGGCGGCGCCGGCCGCGATGCGGGCTGCCGCGCCGACGGCGGCGTCCGGGGCGGGGGCGGTTTCGGGGGCGGCCCCTGCGTCTGCACCTGCGCCGGCTTCGGCTGGCGGCTCGGCGCCTGCTCCCGCTTCGGCTGCTGCGCCCGCTTTGGCGCCTAAGCCGGTTTCCGGTCCGGTAACCGCACCGGCACCTTCATCGACCTCCGGTTCGACGGCCGCTCCGGCTTCCGCACCCGCGTCTGCTTCGGCTCCGGCGCCGGCCACCGCCACGCCGTCATCGCCCGCGCCCTCGTCTGCAGCATCGACGCCCGCATCGGCCTCGGCGCCGTCGAGCGCATCGCCTGCGCCGGCTACAGCCAACCCGGTTGCATCGTCCACGCCGTCCGGCGCGAGCGCACCCGCCGCGAACTGACCGCGCTCCGGTATCGTCGCGCGCGCCCCCATGCGGCGTAGCGCGGCGGTACGCATACCTTCCGCATCATTCTCCGAGACCCTTCCCGTTCATCCGGCTCGGCGCCGGCCGCGCATGGCCGCACGGGATCGACGAAAAGGCAACGTCGACGCGTCGCGGTTAGCTACGTGCCCCAACCCGCGGTCGCCACCGGGACGAAAATCGCAGGCGCCTCGTCTCGCGCCGCGCGGCTTGGCGGCGCCCTCACCTACCGCAACGTCGCACGCAGCGTCTGCAGATGCTCGGCGGTCGTGGTCACGCCGCCGCAGACGATCACCGCAAGGTCCGACGCCGATGCGAGCACCGGCACCGGGCGCTCCAGCGCGGCCAAGGCAGCGCCGCACGCGGGCTCGACGACGATCCGGTGTTCATCGACAAACCGCAGCGACGCAGCCACCGCGTCGGCATCGGACACGACGACCGGATGGATCGCGTGGCGCGTCGCCCACTCGACCGCCGCGTCACATGGCCGCTTCGCGCCGAGCGACGTCGCGATGCTCGCGATGGCCGCCAGTTCGACCGGACGCCCCTGCGCGACCGAGCGCGCATAGCAGTCGGCGCCTTCCGTCTCGGCCGCGACGACCGGCACGTCGTGCCAGCCGTTGCGCGCCAACCCTTCCAGCACGCCGCACAGCAAACCGCCGCCGCCGACCGCGAGCACGACCGCGTCGGGCTTCGGACCGGCCGCCGCCATCTCGTCGATCATCGTCGCGTGGCCCTGCCACAGCACGCGATCGTCGAACGGATGCACGAACGCGTCGTGCTCGTCGAGCGTCGATTGCGCGAACGCATTTGCCTCGGCCCAGCTCGCGCCGTGCACGACGAGGTCCGCGCCTTCGATGCGGATCAGCTCGCGCGCCCGGGCCGATGCGCTTTCCGGCACGACGACGCGCACCGGCACGCCGAGTTCGCGGCCGCAATACGCGACCGCGATGCCCGCGTTGCCGCCCGACGACGACACGAACCGCCGCGCCCCGGCCGCATGGCGTGCCTCGCAGACGGCGCCGATGCCGCGCAGCTTGAACGAGCCCGATGGCTGCAGCGCATCGAGCTTCAGCCGCACGGTCCTGCCGAGCCGGCGGGACGCGATGGGTGAGCGGATATAAGGGGTCGGGATATGAAGCGGCATGGGGCGGGACGCAGTGGGGACGGAGGAAACACACGCGACTCCGGAGGAAGCGAGCGCGGCGATGACGGTCATCGTACGGCAGGCCGGCCATGCCTTCCAATACCATCGAATGGCGTTTGCTATGCTTTACAGGCATATCCATCCATCGAACCGGACACCGCATGCGCCAGATCGAATTGCGTCACCTTCGCTACTTCGTCGCCGTCGCCGAGGCCGGCAGCGTGATGGCCGGCGCCCGCGCGGCCGGCATCGTGCAGCCCGCGCTGTCGCGGCAGATCCGCGAGCTGGAGGACGCGATCGGCACGCCGCTGCTGATCCGTCGCGCGACGGGCGTCACGCTCACCGCGGCCGGCACGAGCTTTCTGCACGATGCCGCCGGCCTGCTCGCGATGCTGCAGGACAGCCGTGAGCGCGCGCTGCGCAGCGCGGCCGGCCAGCTCGGCGAACTGCGGCTTGGCGCGCTGCCGAACTGCCTGCCGTTGCCGGTCGTCGCGAACGTCCTCAAAACATTTCGCGATGCGTGCCCGGACGTGAAACTGTCGATCGCGCCGATGCTGTCCGCCGAGCAGGCCAGCGCGCTGATGCGCGGCCAGCTCGACGCCGGAATCATGGCGTGGCGTCGCGAGGAAGCGCCGCACCTGACGGGCGTGCGGCTGCTGAGCGACCGCTTCGTGCTCGCGATGCCCGCACCGTCGGGCGGCCGCTTCGTCGCGCCGCGCACGCTGGCCGACGTCGCGAACGAGCCGTTCGTCTGGTTCGATGCGCAACGTTCCGCCGCGCACCACCGGTTCCTGATGACGCAGTGCCAGCAGGCCGGTTTCACGCCGCGCATCGCGCAGGTCGGCAGCGATATCCCGACGCTGATCGGCCTCGTCGCGGTGGGGATGGGCTGCGCGTTCGTGCCGGAAAGCGCATCGCCGACCTGCCCGAGCACGGTTCGGCTCGTCGCGCTCGACGAACTCGCGAGCCGCTTCGACATCGAGTTCGTGTTCGACGGCGCGGCGACGACGCCGTCGCCCGTCGTCGCGCGGTTTCTCGCGGCGGTCCGCGATGCGGCCGGCGAACCGGGCTGAACGCACGCTGGACGCATCGGCGCGCGGTCGGGCGATGCGACTTGCCGCGCAGACCGACGTGCGGAATTCACTTCCGCGATCGCGTCGCTTTCGATGTCTTTGCACACGAAGCGACACCGTCGTGTCATCGAAAAAATCTTTCAAAACGCCGACGTCCGACGCCGCGATACCGCTATTTTCAAATTGACACCAAAAACGGTCGTTTAACGCCGATTCGAATCGTCCTGGCCCGAAATATACTGCGCGCGCATCCAACCCTCGTGCCAAAGAGAGGATGCGTTTCCGCCCCGGCCATGGACCCCCTGTGGTCGGGGCTTTTTTACTGTCGCGCCTTGCGGCGAAAGGTTTTCCGGACATTGCGCCCGGCCGGCGACGGCAGAATCGCCTGTCGCAGGGCAACGCGTCCGGCCAGGCAGCCGCGCGTCATCTCATGCTCGTCGGCCGACTTCCCGAGCGTCTCACAAGATACCTCCGCATGAGCCGGGAACCGTCACGGCGTCGCAGCTCCCTGTCCGGAAGTTGCGCGCCCATTCATTACGAAAAGCTTTCTAAAAATCCTTGGCGTTCGTCTATCCCGCCAAAACACGGGCTCATAGGTCACGCACACCCGCGTCGCCCGCGGGCTGCATTGTTGACATGAAATCAAGATAATTTCGTCCGCATACGGCTTTTTCCGCAAAAGTAACGCAGGCACACTTCACGCTGTCCTCAACGGCCTCGTGCCGTCGTCCCCCGCTTACAGGAGTCCACCACGTGACCACCACGACTTCCTCTCCGTCCCGCCCCGGCGGCAGCGCCGCGCTGCCGCTGCTCGCGCTCGCCGCCGGCGCGTTCGGCATCGGCACGACCGAGTTCTCGCCGATGGGCCTGCTGCCCGTGATCGCCGATGGCGTGCACGTGTCGATTCCGCAAGCCGGCATGCTGATCAGCGCGTATGCGATCGGCGTGATGGTCGGCGCGCCGCTGATGACGCTGCTGCTCGCGCGCTGGTCGCGCCGCTCCGCGCTGATCGCGCTGATGTCGATCTTCACCATCGGCAACCTGCTGTCGGCCGTCGCGCCGGACTACACGACGCTGCTGCTCGCCCGCCTCGTGACGAGCCTCAATCACGGCGCGTTCTTCGGGCTCGGCTCGGTGGTCGCGGCGAGCCTCGTGCCGCGCGAAAAGCAGGCCAGCGCGGTCGCGACGATGTTCATGGGGCTGACGATCGCGAACGTCGGCGGCGTGCCGGCCGCAACCTGGCTCGGCCAGATCATCGGCTGGCGCATGTCGTTCGCGGCGACCGCGGGCCTGGGCCTGATCGCGATCGCCGGCCTGTTCGCCGCGCTGCCGAAGGGCGAAGCCGGCAAGATGCCCGACCTGCGCGCCGAGCTCTCCGTGCTGACGCGCCCGGTCGTGCTCGGCGCGCTCGGGACGACAGTGCTCGGCGCCGGTGCGATGTTCACGCTCTATACGTACGTCGCGCCGACGCTCGAACATCTGACGGGCGCGACGCCCGGCTTCGTGACCGCGATGCTGGTGCTGATCGGCGTCGGCTTCTCGATCGGCAACATCGCGGGCGGGCGCCTCGCCGACCGCTCGCTCGACGGCACGCTGATCGGCTTCCTGTTGCTGCTGATCGCGACGATGGCCGCGTTCCCGCTGCTCGCCACCACCCATGCGGGCGCCGGCGTCACGCTGCTGGTCTGGGGGATCGCGACGTTCGCGGTCGTGCCGCCGCTGCAGATGCGCGTGATGCGCGCGGCCCACGAAGCGCCGGGCCTCGCGTCGGCCGTGAACATCGGCGCGTTCAACCTCGGCAACGCGGTGGGCGCCGCCGCCGGTGGTGCGGCGATCTCGGCCGGGTTCGGCTACGCGGCGGTGCCGCTCGTCGGCGCACTGATCGCCGCCGCCGGGCTCGCACTCGTGATGCTGCAGGTCACGCAGCGCCGCCGCGCGCCGGCCGCCGCGAACTCGTAAGGACGAGCACGTCCGGACTGCCGGGAACCTTCCGCTCGCTTTTTTACGGCCGCGCCATGCGGCCGTTGTTATTTCCGGCGTGCGGCCCGGTTCCGACGGCTCGGTCAGCGCCCGGCGGCAAACCCGCCGAAAAACGCGCGCGCGTTCGCCTCGAGACTCGCGAGGTGATAACCGCCCTCCTGCACGATCACCGTCGGCAACCCGAGCGCGCCGATCGCGCCGCCGAGCCGTCCGAACCCGTCGGTCGTGACCGCAACCTGCGATTGCGGATCGTCCTTGTAGATGTCGAAACCGAGCGCAAGCACCAGCGCATCGGGCTGGAACCGCGCGAGTGCACGCAACGCGTCGTCGAGCCGCTCGAAGAATGCCGACTCCGGCGCGCCGTGCGGCATCGGCAAGTTGAGGTTGAAGCCGTCGCCGGCGCCCGCGCCCGTCTCTTCCTCGTAGCCCGCGACGACCGGATAGAAGTTGGTGGGGTCACCGTGAATCGACACGTACAGCACGTCGTCGCGGCCATAGAAGATCTCCTGCACGCCCTGCCCGTGATGCATGTCGGTATCAAGCACCGCGACGCGGCGATGGCGACCGAGCAGCGCCTGCGCGGCGATCGCCGCATTGTTCAGGTAGCAGAAGCCGCCGGCCGCATCGCGCCGCGCGTGATGGCCGGGCGGCCGGCACAGCGCGTACGCCTCGCGTGCGCCGTCGTTGACGTCGGCCGCGGCCGCCAGCGCACCCTGCGCGGACCAGTACGCCGCGCGCCACGTGTTCGCGCCCACCGGGCAACTGCCGTCGGCGAGGTAGCGCGCGGCCTTCGCGAGCACGCCGCGCAGCGGGTTCGGGTCGCGCACGAACACGTTCGACATCACTTCGTCACCCCAGTCGTCAGGCATCTGCTTCCAGTCGCGGTGCGCGTCCTCGAGAAAGCGCAGGTAGTTCATGTCGTGCACGGCCGCGATCGGCGCGGTGCCGCGATCGGCCGGCTCGCGCACGTCGAAGTCGAGCGACCGGACGGCCGCGACGAGCCGCGCCGCGCGTTCGGGCACTTCCTGCGGTTCGCGCATCTGGCCGCGCGACAGGTAGCTGCGCGGATGGTGCAGCAGTTGTTCGGGATGGAAATAGGTTTTCATGATGGTCCTCGTCGATTCGCCGGATCAGGCGCCGTGCGCGACAGCCGCCGCGTCGACGCGCGCCGCGATGCCCGCGCGCGCCAGCACCGCATGGAGCAGCACGTTCGTGCCGCGCGTCACGTCGTCGGGCAATGCATCCTCGGCTTCGTTGTGCGACAGGCCGTCGACGCACGGAATGAACACCATCGCGGTCGGGAAACGGCGCGCGAGCAGGATCGCATCGTGGCCGGCGCCGCTCACGATCCGCTCGTGCGTATAGCCGAACACGGCGGCCGCCTGCGCGACCAGCCCGACGCAATCGCGGTCGAACGGCGTCGCCGGGCTGCGCCAGCAGGTCTCGACCGCCACCTGCACGCCGCGCGCGACGGCGATGCGTGCGCAGGCGTCGCGCAGGTCGCGCTCCATTGCATCGACTTCGGCATCGTCGTGATGACGCAGGTCGACCGTGAAGGTCAGGTCGCCGGCAATCGTGTTGCGCGACGCGTTACGAATGCCGACCTGCCCGATCGTCGCGAGCCCGCGGGGCGCATAACCGGCGACGATTCGTTCGAGTTCGAGCGCGATCTGCGCACTCGCGAAATACGCGTCCTTGCGATACGGCATCGGCGTCGTGCCCGCGTGCGCGGCCACGCCCGTCACCGTCACGTCGAGCCAGCGGATCGCCTGGCCGCCCGTGACGATGCCGATCGTCGTGCCGTTCGCCTCGAGCACGGGCCCCTGTTCGATATGCGCCTCGAAATACGCATCGACCGGGCCGCCCATTGCTCGCGTGCCGCGGTAGCCGCACGCGTCGAGCGCCGCGCCGAGCGTGACGCCGTCGGCGTCCTGCTTCGCGAGCGCGTCGGCGAGCGGCAACGCGCCCGTGAACACGGCCGAGCCGAGCATCGCCGGCGCGAAGCGTGCGCCCTCCTCGTTGGTCCAGGACACGATCTCGAGCGGTTTGTCGGTCGCGATGCCCGCGTCGTTCAGCGTGCGCACGAGTTCGAGCGCGGCGAGCACGCCATAGACGCCGTCGAAGCGGCCGCCTTCGGGCTGCGTGTCGAGATGGCTGCCGATCAGCACAGGCGCTGCCTGCGCATCGGCGCCGTCGCGCCGCGCGAACAGGTTGCCGACCGCATCGACGCTCACCGTCATTCCCGCGTCGCGGCACCATTGCGCGAACAGGTCGCGCCCGCGCCGGTCTTCATCGGTCAGCGCGAGGCGCCGCACGCCGCCGCGCGGGGTCGCGCCCACGCGCGCCATGTCGGTCAGGCTCTGCCACAGGCGGGCGCCGTCGATTTCCAGCAGGTCTTTCATATGCATTCCGGATCGATTCGTTCGTTGAAGGTCAGTGCGAGCCGAGCGCTTCGGTGGCCGCCGGCCGCGCGGCGCGGCGCGCATCGAGCGCGACGATGCAGAGCAGCGAAATACCGGCGAGACACGTGTAGAACACCGCGAGCGGCCACCACTGGCCCGTGAAGCGATGCGCGAGCCACGTGCCGACGAGCGGCGTCAGGCCGCCCGCGATCGCGCCGCAAATCTGGTAGGCGAGCGAGATCGCCGAATAGCGCACGTGCGCGGGAAACACGTCGCTGACGAAGCCCGCGATCACCGAATAGAAGCCGGCCATGCACACCACGGCGAGCGCGATGCCGGCGATCAGCGACGCGGACGTGCCGCCCTGCACGAGCATGAACATCGGATACGGCGACAGCATCGCGAGCAGCGCCGCGAGCTTGAGGAAGCGCGCGCCGCCGATACGTTCGGCGATCCAGGCGGCGAGCGGCTGCGCGAAAAACTGGATGATCGCGACCGCGAACAGGCTGTCGAGGATCAGCGAGCGCGACACGCCGACGTACTGCGTCGTGTACGCGATCATGAACGTGTTCGTGAAATAGACGCCCGCGATGCCGATCGTGTTCGCGCCGATACAGAGCAGCACGAGCCCCGACGCCGAACGGAACACTTCCGCGACCGGCAGCTTCACCGTGCGGTTGGCATCCTTCACCCGCGCGAATTCCGGCGACTCGTTCACGCCGAGCCGGATCAGGATGCCGACCACGAGCAGCACCGAACTCGCGAGAAACGGCAGGCGCCAGCCCCACGCGAGGAAGTCGGCCTTGTCCATCGACGTGACCGCGCGGAACGCGATCAGCGACAGGATCAGCCCGGCCGGGCTGCCGAGTTGCGCGAACGATGCGAAAAACGTGCGGCGCCCCTGCGGCGCATGCTCGCCCGCCATCAGCACTGCGCCGCCCCATTCGCCGCCGACCGCGATCCCCTGCACGATGCGCAGCGCGACGAGCAGCACCGGCGCGAGGATGCCGACCTTCGAATAAGCGGGCAACAGCCCGACGCACACGGTCGCGACGCCCATCATCATCAACGTCGTCATCAGCGCCTTTTTGCGGCCGATACGGTCGCCGAGATGGCCGAAGATCACGCCGCCGAGCGGACGCGCGAAGAAGCCGACCGCGAACGTCGCGAACGACGCCATCGTGCTGACGAACGGGTCGTGCGACGGGAAATAGAGTTCGCCGAACACGAGCGCGGCGGCGGTCGCGTAGATGTAGAAGTCGTACCACTCGATCATCGTGCCGATGAACGCGGCCGTCGCGGCGCGTGCCGGCTGGCGGGCGGAAGGAAGGGACTGGGTCATGCGGGCTCCTGACGCGCGCCGCGGCGGGGCAGCACGCAATATCGTGACGGCGGCCGTCTGTCGCGGCCTCGCGCCGCACGCTGCGGCGCCCCTCCTTTATCGGTGGCCGCAAATCATTAGTCAAATTTCAAGTTATTATTCACGATATAAATTCAACTAATGCCTGACCGCTGCTGCCCGGACACCCGATGCGCCCCGACCTCGCCCCGTTCCTGAACGACCGCCTCGACTGGAATCTGCTGCGCACCTACCTGGTGATCATGCAGGAGCGCAGCGTGAGCCGCGCGGCCGCCCGCCTGCACGTCACGCAGCCGGCCGTGAGCCAGGCGCTTCGGCGGCTCGAAGAGACGCTCGAGCGCCGGCTGATCGAGCGGCGCGGTGCGCACTTCGCGCCGACGCCGGCCGGCGAAGCCGTGTACCGGATCGCAAGCGACATCTACGGCGGCATCTCGCGCCTCGAAACCGAAATCGACGACAGCACGGCCGACCTGACCGGCTCGATCCGGCTGCTGACGGTGAGCCGCATCGAATCGCCCGTCTACGACGAATTCCTCGCGGATTTCCACCGCGCATATCCGCGTATCGATCTGCAGATCGAAGTGATGCGCTCGTCCGACATCCTGTCGTCGCTGCTGCAGAAAACGGCCACGGCCGGGCTCGGCCTGTGCCGCACGCCGCACGACAAGCTGGAGATGCGCTGCTTCCTGCGCCAGCGCTATGCGATCTACTGCGGCCGCCATCACCGGCTGTTCGGGCAGACGCAGTTGCGGATGGACGACCTGCTCGCGGAGAATTTCGTGTCGTTCACGAGCGACCAGATCGGCGACAGCCTGTCGCCGCTCACCGTGTTTCGCGACCAGAAGGGCTTCACGGGACGCATCGTCGCGTCGTCGCCGAGCCTCGAGGAGGTGCGGCGGCTGATCTTCGCGGGCTATGGGATCGGCTGCCTGCCCGAGCACATCGTGCGCGACGACATCGCGCAGCAACGGCTGTGGCGGCTGCCGCCCGACGACGGGCTCGTCGATGTCGACGTATTCCTGCTGTGGCATCGCGACCGCAAGATGAACGCGGCCGAGCTGGCGTTTCTCGACGCGATGGAGCGCTGCATGCAGCGCTATTCGCTGGCGGAGCGGTTGGGGAAATGACGGCGCGCATGCGCTCGGAGAAAACGCCGGGCGCATACGGCCCGGTGCGTCGCTCCGTGCGCATGCATCAGAAGCGATGCACGATGCCGAGTTGCACGCCGCGCGCATTCGCGCCCGGATACGCGAGCGGCAGGCCGGGGTTCGCCGCGCCAGCGAGCGTGTAGCCGGCCTGGTTGCGGTTGCGCAGGTACGACAGCGCGCCGTAGATGCTCGTGCGCTTCGACAGGTCGTATTCGTACATCAGCCCGAGTTGATCTGCGTGGTTGCCTTGCGACGACTGGTCGTGCAGGTACGCGTAACCGAGCGCGACATAGCTGGCCGGGTTGAACTGGTACTTGACCGACAGCCCGTACACACGCGAATCGATTCCAAGGTCGGCCCACTTCACCGCGGAAAAGCCGCCATACACGGTGGCCTTGCCGATCGCATATGATGCACCTGCCATGATCGTGCGATCCGTCGTGGTCGCCACGGCGTTCTTCAACCACTGGCCCGCGACGAATGCGCCGAACGGACCGTGTTCGTAGGTCAGGTCGAACTGCTGGCTGGAGCCGGCCGAGCGCACGCCGCCCGCATCGCCGAATCCGAAGTACAGTCCGCCCTGGAAACCGGCGATCTCCGGGCTCTGGTACGACAGCGTGTTGCTCGTGCGGAACGCGAACACGGTCAGGTTGTCCATGCCGGATGCCTGCGTAACCCCGCCGAACGCATCCTGCCCGCCCTGATCGTTGAATAGCGGCGAATTCTGCCGGCCCGCGCGCACCTTGCCCCACTGCCCCGCGATGCCGACCCACGCCTGCCGGTTGAACAGGCTGCCGGTACTCGCGAGCGAGCCGTCATTCGGATTGAAGCCGTTTTCCAGTGCGAACTCGATCTTCTGGCCGCCGCCGATATCCTCGCCGCCCTTCAATCCGAACCGGCTGCCCCACTGGCCGCCCGAGTTGATCGCGGCCGTATAGCCGTTGCCCGTGTTCACGACCTGCGCGAATTCGTCGATCACGCCGTACAGCGTGACGCCGTCCTGCGCGGACGCAGTGCCCGAACCGGCGACGCAGGCAAGCGCCACCGTGAGACGAAAACCGGCGTGCACCGGCCGCACCCGGCAATCGATGCCGCGCGTTTCAATATGCTTAGTCATACTATTCGATAGGTCGAGATTGAAACGACACCGGGCACGGCGTGAATGCCGCACCGGTATCGCGGGATAGGGAAATGATTGACAGAGCCGGACGCAGGCTGCGCCCGGCTCGGCGCTCAGGCCGGTGGCGTGCCGGCCCGATGCGCGAGACGTATGGTCAGTGGTGAACTTCGCCGCGTTCGAGCGGCAGGATCAGGCGCTCGGGAATACTGCGTCGCGACGCGCGCGCGCCGACGTAATACAGCACGGCCGGCACGACGAGGCCGAGGATCCACGAGATGTCGGTGCCGCCGAGCGCATCGACGAGCGGCCCCGTGTAGATGTGCGTCGACATGAACGGCAGTTGCACCAGGATGCCGACCACGTAGATCGTGATCGCCATCACGTTCCAGCGGCCGTAGCGACCATCGGGATCGGACAACGCCGGCACGTCGTAGCGCGAACGCGTGAAGCAGTAGTAATCGACCAGGTTGATCGCGCTCCACGGCGTGAAGAACGCGAGCAGGAACAGGATGAACGCGGTGAATTCCTTCAGGAACGAATGACGGCCCGCGAGCGCGATCAACGTCGACACGCAGATCATCCCGAAGATGTACACGAGACGGCTCTTCGACGATACCGCGCCCTTGCCGCGAAAACCGCTGACGATCGTCGCCATCGACATGAAGCTGCCGTACGCGTTGAGCGCCGTCACCGTCACCTTGCCGAACGCGATGCTGAAATACAGCAGCGCGGCCACGGCGCCCGTCGAGCCCAGGCCGACGATGTACGACACTTCATGGTGCGCGAACTGGCTGCCGGCCAGCGCGGCCGCGAATACGCCGAACACCATCGCCGCCTGCGCGCCGATCACCGAGCCGAGGCCGACCGCGAGAAACGTCGCGACCGACGACGTCGAGCGCGGCAGGTAGCGCGAATAGTCGGCGACGTACGGGCCGAATGCGATCTGCCACGACGCGGACAGCGACATCGCGAGCAGGAAGCTCGCCAGCGAAAAATGCCGGTTCGCGAGCAGCGCGCCGATGTCGTGGTTCGCGAACAGTTGCGCGAACATGTAGACGAACGCGACGATGCCGACCACGCTCGCGATCCGGCCGACGAAGTGGATCGCGCGATAGCCGAACACGGTCAGCACGACGATCACGGCCGCGAACAGCAGGATGCCGGCCGCGTCGTCGACGTGCAGCAGTTGCGCGACGGCCTGCCCGGCCAGCACCGAGCCGCTCGCGGAAAAGCCGATGTACATCAGGCACACCAGCACGATCGGGATCATCGCGCCATACACGCCGAACTGCACGCGGCTCGAGATCATCTGCGGCAGCCCGAGCTGCGGCCCCTGCGCGCCGTGCAGCGCCATCACCGCGCCGCCGACGAACTGGCCGAGCAGCAGCGCGACCAGCGACCAGAATACGTCGCCGCCGAGCACGACCGCGAGCGCGCCCGTGACGATGGCCGTGATCTGCATGTTGGCCGACAGCCACAGCGTGAACTGGCTCAGCAGGCCGCCGTGGCGCTCGGCGTCGGGAATGAAGTCGATCGAGCGTACCTCGATCAGTCCGCCGGCTTTTCCACTGGAATTCGTTGACACGGGTCAATCTCCAAAATACTCAGGACCACACATGGTTTGAACGGGACAGGAAACTGCGAGCCGCCCTTTCGGCGCTGCGGATGCGGGGCGCCGTGGATCGCCGGCATGCGCCACGCACGCACGGTCTGCACGCTGGCGCGCAACCGGCACGACGTGTGCCGACATTGCCAGCGGATGATGTTGTATATACAACTTGGGAGATATCGGTGATTACCCGGTATCGATCGGTTTTCGAAATCGTCCGAGCAATCGCGGCACACCCGCGCAGTTTTGCCGCGAGCCGGATGTAGGAAAAATGAAAGTTGGGTCAACCCGAGGGGGGCGATCGGGCGCAGCCGTCACTGCAGGGGAAGCACGGACGAATAACCCGGCGAGCGCACCGCCCGCACCGCATCAGACGAGCCGGTCGGACGCGACGACCTGCACGCCCGGCCGTGCGTCGATCGCCGCGTCGAGCAACGCGCGCGCAATCCGCGGCGCGGGATTCACGCGCCACTTCGCCGGCAGCACCGGCGCGACGGCGCTCAGCGCGAACACGAACAGCCGCTCGCCGAACCGGAACTCGTCGCGGCTGCCGCCGATCAGGCCCGGTCGCACGTACGTGAGCGAATCGAAGCCGACGCCGGCGAGCGCCTGCTCGACTTCGCCCTTCACGCGGTTGTAAAAGATGCGCGACCCGGCATCGGCGCCGAGCGCGGAATTCAGCACGTAGGTCGGCGTCCCGTGCCGATGCGCGAACCGCGCGACCGCGAGCGGATAGTCGTGATCGACGCGCCGGAAGGCCGCCTGCGAACCGGCGGCCCGCATCGTCGTGCCGAGCGTGCAGATCACGGCATCCGCGTGCCACCAGTCCGCCGTGTCGGGCAGATGGTCGAAATAGACTTCCAGCGCGCGCATCTTCGGATGCGGCGACAACGGCCGGCGCGCGAGGACGATCACCTGATCGACCCGCGCGTCGGCGAGCGCAACTTCGAGGACGTGGCGCCCGACGAGTCCGGTCGCGCCGACGAGCAGCAGTTTCATGTCCGGTTGTTCCGTGTGAAGCCTGCGTTGGCGGGCCGAGGCAGCCCGGTTTCCGGCTATCGACATGATCGTCGGCCGACGTGGCGGCGGCAACCCTCCCCTCGTCTCGAAAAATTACGGGCCTGTCAGGCGCCGTTCCGGGCGATCGAATGCGACCCGGCCCCGGCGCTGCGCCTGACTCGCGTTCCCGACCCGGCGCGCGAGCACGGGCAAACCCGATCGGATCGGTTTCGGGACCGGCACGAGCGGATACCGAATGAACAACATGAAATACGTCAGACGCCGCAAGCGCCGCCGATGCGTGCGCGACGCACCGGCAGCGCTCCGTCAAGCCCGCACGTCAGACATGCAGCGCGTGTCCGAGCGCCCGCAACGCCGCCTCCTGAAGCGCTTCGCCGAGCGTCGGATGCGCGTGGATCGTGCCGCCGATGTCTTCCAGCCGCGCGCCCATCTCCAGCGACTGCGAGAACGCCGCGGCCAGCTCCGACACCCCGCGCCCGACCGCCTGCCAGCCGACGATCAGATGATTGTCGCGCCGCGCGACGACGCGCACGAATCCGTCGGTCGCCTGCAACGTCATCGCCCGCCCGTTCGCGGCGAACGGAAACGACGCGCTCAGGCAATCGACGCCGGCCGCATGTGCATCGTCCGGCGACCAGCCGGCCGTCACGATTTCGGGATCGGTGAAGCACACGGCTGGAATCGCCGCGGGCGTGAACTGGCGACGCCGGCCGGCGATCAGCTCGGCCACCATCTCGCCTTGCGCCATCGCGCGATGCGCGAGCATCGGCTCGCCCGCGACGTCGCCGATCGCCCACACGTTGCGCATCGACGTCCGGCAGGCGTCGTCGATCCGCAGCGCGCGGCCATTGCGATCGAGCATCAGCGTCTCGAGCCCGAAGCCGTCGACGCGCGGCCTGCGGCCGACGGCAACCAGCACGCGATCGGCCGGCAGCGTCTGCTCGGCGCCGTCAGCCGCCCGCACGCGCACCGCGCCGTGCTCGTCCAGCCCGAGCACGGTGTGGCCGAGCCACAGCCGCACGCCGAGGCGCGCGAGCGAATCGGCCACCGGCCGCACGAGTTCGGCATCGTACGCAGGCAGCACGCGCTCGGCCGCCTCGACGACGCTGACGTCGACGCCGAGCTTGCGATAGACGATCCCGAGTTCGAGCCCGATATAGCCGGCTCCGACGACGACCAGCCGCTTCGGCAGCGTCGCGGGCGACAGCGCGTCGGTGGACGACACGACGTGCCCGCCGAACGGCATCGACGGCAGTTCGACCGGCTCCGACCCGGTCGCGAGCAACAGGTGCTCGCAACCGATCCGCACCGTGTGGCCGCCGCTGACGACCTCGACGGTCTTGCCGTCGATCACGCGCGCTTCGCCGTGCAGCACGCGCACGCCGTTCTTCTTGAGCAGCGCGCCGACGCCGCGCGTCAGCCGGTCGACGATGCCGTCCTTCCACGCGACGCTTTTCGCGATGTCGATCTCCGGCGTGCGCACGCGGATGCCGAGCGCCGCTTCACCGGCATGACCGCACGCCTGCTCGAACGCGTCGGCCACGTGGATCAGCGCCTTCGACGGAATGCAGCCGATGTTCAGGCAGGTGCCGCCGAGCCGGTCGCGTTCGACGAGCACGGTCGGAATGCCGAGCTGGCCGGCGCGGATCGCGGCGACGTAACCGCCCGGGCCGCCGCCGATGACGAGCAGTGTGGTGTGTTCGTTCTTCATCGGCTCACTCCACGAACAGCAGTGCCGGGCGTTCGAGCACAGCGCGCACGGCCTGGATGAATTCGGCCGCGTCCGCGCCGTCGACGACGCGATGGTCGAACGACGACGACAGGTTCATCATCTTGCGCGCGACGACCGCGCCGTCGCGGATCATCGGCCGCTCGACGATCCGGTTCACGCCGACGATGCCGACCTCCGGATGATTGATCACCGGCGTCGACACGATGCCGCCCAGCGCGCCGAGGCTCGAGATCGTGATCGTCGAGCCGCTCAACTCGTCGCGCTGCGCGCGGTTCGCCCGCACCGCATCGGCAAGCCGTGCGATTTCCGCCGAGATGGACCACACGTCGCGCGCTTCCGCATGACGCAGCACGGGCACCGTGAGGCCGCCGTCCGTCTGCGTCGCGACGCCCATGTGCACCGCGCCGTAGCGCGTGACGACGCCCGCTTCGTCGTCGAACCGCGCATTGATCTGCGGGAAGTCGCGCAGCGCGATCACCATCGCGCGGATCAGCAGCGGCAGCGGCGTGAGCTTGCCGCGCGTGTCGCCGTGGCGGCGGTTCAGTTCCGTGCGCAACGATTCGAGCTCGGTCACGTCGATTTCCTCGACGTAGCTGAAGTGCGGGATGCGGCGCTTCGCCTCCTGCATCTTGCGCGCGATCGCGCGCCGCAGGCCGATCACCGGCACTTCGGTTTCGTCGTGGCGTTCGTCGTAGCCGCGCGGTTGCGACCCGTGCGCCGCGCCGCCGGTACGCGCATACGCGTCGAGATCGGCATGCAGGATGCGCCCCGCTTCACCGGTGCCGCGCACGTAGCGCAGCTCGATGCCCATGTCCCACGCGCGCTGGCGCACGGCCGGCGACGCGAGCGGCCGTTCGCCCGGCGCGAGCGCGGCGCGCGGCGGCGTGGCCGGTTCCTCGCGACGCGGCTTCGCCGGTGCCCGAGGCGCGGCGGGCTGCACAGGCGGCTCGGCCGATGTGTCGGCCGCCGGCTTCGACGGCGCCGGCGCCTCGACCGGTGCGGTTGCTACCTTCGTTTCCCGCACCGGTGCCGCGGCCTTCAGGTTGCCGTCGCCTTCGACTTCCAGCCGAATCAGCTCGCTGCCCACCGCCATCATCTCGCCGATCCGGCCGCCCAGCTCGATCACCTTGCCCGTCACCGGCGACGGAATCTCGACCGCCGCCTTGTCGGTCATCACGTCGGCGAGCGGCTGGTCTTCCTTGATCGTCTGCCCGACTTCCACATGCCAGGCCACCAGCTCGACCTCGGCGATCCCTTCGCCGATATCCGGCATCTTGATGACATGAATCCCCATCTCACGCCTCCATCACGCGTCGCAACGCTTCACCGACCCGGGTCGGCCCCGGAAAGTACGCCCATTCCTGCGCATGCGGATACGGGGTGTCCCAGCCCGTCGTGCGCTCGACCGGCGCTTCGAGGTGGTAGAAGCAGTGTTCCTGTACCAGCGACACGAGCTCCGCGCCATAGCCGCAGGTGCGCGTCGCCTCGTGCACCACGACGCAGCGCCCGGTCTTGCGCACCGACGCGACGATGGTGTCGAGATCGAGCGGCCACAGCGTGCGCAGGTCGATCACTTCCGCGTCGATGCCCGTCTCCTCGGCGGCGGCCAGCGACACGTGCACCGTCGTGCCATATGTGAGCACCGTCACGTCGTTGCCGGGCCGCACGACGGCGGCCGTATCGAGCGGCACCGTGTAGTAGCCTTCCGGCACCGCGCTCGCCGGATGCTTGAGCCACGACGTGACGGGCCGTTCGTGATGGCCGTCGAACGGCCCGTTGTACAGCCGTTTCGGTTCGAGGAAGATCACCGGATCGTCGTTCTCGATCGACGCGATCAAGAGCCCTTTCGCGTCGTACGGATTCGACGGCATCACCGTGCGCAGCCCGCACACCTGCGTGAACATCGCCTCCGGGCTCTGGCTGTGCGTCTGCCCGCCGTAGATGCCGCCGCCACACGGCATCCGGATCGTCATCGGCGCGGTGAACTGGCCGGCCGAGCGGTAGCGCAGCCGCGCGCCTTCCGACACGATCTGGTCGGATGCCGGATAGAAATAGTCGGCGAACTGGATCTCGCAGACCGGCCGCAACCCGTAGGCGCCCATCCCGACCGCCGCGCCGACGATCCCGCCTTCCGAGATCGGCGCATCGAACACGCGCGACTTGCCGTACTTGTTCTGCAGTCCTTCGGTACAGCGGAACACGCCGCCGAAATAGCCGACGTCCTGCCCGAACACGACCACGTCGCTGTCGCGCCCGAGCATCACGTCCATCGCGGAGCGCAGCGCCTGGATCATCGTCATCGGCTGCGTCGCCGTCCCTGTCTCGTGTTGCGCCATGATCACGCTCCCAGTTCCTGGCGCTGACGGCGCAGGTGCGCGGGCAGCTCCTTGTACACGTCGTCGAACATCGAGGCCGGCGACGGAATCCGGTCGTCGGCCAGCGTCCCGTACTTCTCCGCTTCCTTCTGCGCGGCGATCACCTCGGCCTCGAGCTCGGCCGTCAACGCGTCGTGCGCGCTGTCCGACCAGATGCCCTTCACGATCAGGTGGCGCTTGAAGCGCTCGATCGGATCGCCCAGCGGGAAATGGGACCAGTCGTCGCTCGGCCGGTACTTGGTCGGATCGTCCGACGTCGAATGCGCGCCC
This sequence comes from Burkholderia sp. E168m22, assembly GCF_001319805.1. Classification (NCBI taxonomy): domain Bacteria; kingdom Pseudomonadati; phylum Pseudomonadota; class Betaproteobacteria; order Burkholderiales; family Burkholderiaceae; genus Burkholderia; species Burkholderia sp. E168m22. Next base: position 66,776 of record NZ_BBSK01000014.1, on the reverse strand, counting down.
GCGCGGTAGGTCACCCACTCGATCAGCGTCGGGCCGAGATTGCGGCGCGCACGCTCGGCCGCCCAGCTCGACGCCGCATAGATCGCGAGGAAGTCGTTGCCGTCGACGCGCAGCGACGCGATCCCGCAACCGACGCCGCGCCCCGCGAAGGTCGTGCCCTCGCCGCCCGCGATCGCCTGGAACGTCGAGATCGCCCACTGGTTGTTGACCACGTTCAGCACGACCGGCGCGCGGTACACATGCGCGAACGTGAGCGCGGTATGGAAATCGGCTTCGGCCGTCGCGCCGTCGCCGATCCATGCGGATGCGATCTTCGTGTCGCCCTTGATCGCCGACGCCATCGCCCAGCCGACCGCCTGGATGAACTGCGTCGCGAGGTTGCCGGAAATGGAGAAGAAGCCGGCTTCGCGGTCCGAGTACATCACCGGGAGCTGGCGGCCCTTCAGCGGATCGCCTTCGTTCGACATCAGCTGGCAGATCATCCGCTCGAGCGGCACGTCGCGCGCGATCAGGATGCTCTGCTGCCGGTAGGTCGGAAAGCACATGTCGCCGTCGCGCAGCGCCATCGCGTGCGCGGTGCCGATCGCCTCTTCGCCGAGGCTCAACATGTAGAAGGAGATTTTCTTCTGACGCTGCGCGATCATCATGCGCGCGTCGAAAATGCGGGTCTTGAGCATCGCGCGCAGCCCGGCGATCAGCCGCGCATCGTCGAGATCGGGGGCCCACGGGCCGACGGCCTTGCCGTTGTCGTCGAGCACGCGCACGAGGCTGCGGGCGAGATCGGCGGTGTCCGCCGCGGCAACGTCGATCGGTGGGCGGCGCACGGCGCCGGCCGGCGATAGATGCAGATAGGAAAAGTCCGTCTTGCAGCCCGGGCGCCCGGTGGGCTCCGGCACATGCAGACGCAATGGCTCTGACAGGCTCATCGTGTCGTCTCCACGCTCGATTGTGTCTCACGCTGTTTGGGAACGCGCGGGCCGGTTGCCGGCCTGCGCGCGAGCTGACGCGCGGATAAGCACGTCAACCTTGGAAATTTATGCCTCGCAGCGGTGCGCGTCGATGCCCAAGCCGCTCGTTCGTGATGAGCAGATTTGCCATGGGGGCGGTCGTCGGCACGTGCGTGCGGCGGTTGGCTTTAGCGACGGACGGGTTTGCTGCGGCGCATCGTCGTTGGGCCGGCGGCAGCGAGCGGGCATCAAGGAACGGACGGATCGGCGCCGTCCCGATCATGTGAGGGTACGAAGCAAAAGACCCCGTGAAATCCTGGATTTCAGCAGGGTCTTTCGTCGGGTGCGGGCGCTCGTGCGCCCGCTTGCCGGCTTACTGCGGCGCGCGATCGATCACGCGTCGGGACGGAAGATGTCGAAGCGGCTGTCGGGCGTCACGTGCACGTAGGCCGACGGGCCGCCCGCACGAAGAATGATGCCCGCGCCGAACGTGTCGAAAATGCCGTCCTTCAGCAGGTCATGGCGGATATGGACCGCGATGACCTCGCCCAGCACCAGCGTGGCCGGCGTCTCGACACCGTGATGATCGCGCAGCCGGATCACGTCGGTCACCTTGCATTCGAAGTTCACGCCGCTTTCCGCAACGCGCGGCACGTCGACGAGGCGCGACGGCACGGCGGTCAAGCCACCGAGTTCGAATTCATTCACGTCGTACGGCACGGCGGCACAGGTCTGGTTCATCCGCTCGGCGAGATCGCGCGTCGCGAGGTTCCACACGAACTCGCCGGTTTCCTGCACGTTGCGCAGGCTGTCCTTCGCGGCGGTGCTCGAAAAACCGATGATCGGCGGGCGATAGTTGAACGCGTTGAAGAAGCTGTACGGCGCGAGGTTCAGCGTGCCGTCGCTGCCGCGGGATGAAATCCAGCCGATCGGGCGCGGGCCGATGATCGCGTTCAGCGGGTCGTGCGGCAGGCCGTGGCCTTGCGACGGTTCGTAATAGTGATGGGTCGAGTCGGTCATGACGGGTGGTGTTGCGAGAGGCGAACGATGTGAAGGCTGTCAGCGGGACGCGTTTGCCGATGGCGACGCAGGCGCCCGTGCGACGTGCCTGGCAGTATCACATGGCGCCGTTTTCGGCGCAGTGAAGCGGATAGACGGCGTCGCGCTTCAGGCGTCCGGTTCGCCAGGACGCGTCAGATGGTCGATCAGCCACTGCGTCGCGGGCCCGCTCGCACGATCGGCCCGCCTGATCAACGACATACCGTATCGAATCACATCGCGATCCGACAACCGCACGACGGCCAGTCGGCCTTGCCGCAGGTCGTCCTCGATCAAATGCATCGGCATCGAACCCCAGCCGAGCCCTTCGAGCAACAGCCGATGCTTGGCGCCGAGGTCCGCAGTCTTCCATGTGCGGGTCGCATACACACCGAACGACTGCCCTTCGGTCAGCTTGCTTCGATCCGTCAGCACGAGTTGCGTATATTCGCGCGCCTCGGACAGCGGCACACGCCCGCGGCGCTGCACGAGCGGATGCGTGGGCGCGGCGACGGTGACCAGTTCGATCGCTCCCATGGACGTCGCGTCGATCACATCCGGCCAGTTTTGCACGGGCCCGCTGACGCCGAGCGCGCAGCCGCCGTCGACCACCAGCTTCATCACGCCGCCGAGCGCTTCGATGGTCAGGTTGAGCGCGACCGTCGGAAATTCGTCGGCGAACGCGCGCAGCCCCTCGACGAGCCTGGCCAGTGGAAACATCACGTCCACCGCCAGCGACAGCTCGGCTTCCACCCCGCCGCGCAGGCCGGCGGTCTTCGCCAGCAACTGGCCCGCCAGCATGTCGAGCCGCCGTGCGTCGGCCAGGACGATTTCACCGGCCGCCGTCAACGTCGGTCGCCGTTTGCCCCGTTCGAAGAGCGGCACGCCCAGCAACGACTCCAGATTGGCGATCGCGTAGCTGACGACGGATTGCGCGCGCTCGAGCCGCCGCGCCGCGCCGGAAAAGCTACCGGCTTCGACCACCGCGATGAACGCGCGCAGTTGATCCAGATTGGGGCTTCGCTCCATGATCCATCAAGAAAATCGATTTTAATGATCCATTCTAGACGATTGTTTCGATCACGGCATTCTCCTAAATTCCTGTTCAGCAGCGCTCGACGCGTGCGCGCCGGGCATCCCGGATCGCGCGTCGACGCCCCATGAACACGACAGGCAAATGGAATCATGACGATCGACAACTCTCCTTCCGGCCGGGCGGCATCGACCCGCGCCACGTTGTTCGACCCGCTCGAATTCGGCGGGATCACGCTCGGCAACCGCATCGTGATGGCACCGATGACGCGCAGCCGTGCCGGCGCCGGGGATGTACCCGGCGCGCTCAGCGCCACCTACTACGCCCAACGCGCGTCGGCTGGCCTGATCGTCACGGAGGGCACGCAGATTTCGCCGCTCGGCAAGGGCTATCCGTTCACGCCGGGGATTTACAGCGATGCGCAAATCGACGGCTGGCAACGCGTGACCGACGCCGTGCATCGCGCAGGCGGCCGGATTTTCGTCCAGCTCGCGCACGTCGGCCGCATCGGCCATCCCGATCTGCAGCCCGACGGCGCCCTGCCCGTCGCGCCGTCGGCCATTCAGCCGGACGGACAGGCATTCACGCCGGCCGGACCGAAACCGCACCCCGTACCGCGCGCGCTCGAGACGAATGAAATACCAGGCATCGTCGAGCAATACTCGCATGCGGCGCAGGCCGCGTTGCGGGCAGGTTTCGACGGCGTCGAAATCCACGCGGGGAACGGTTACCTGCTCGATCAGTTCCTGCGCGACGGTACGAACCGGCGCACGGACCCTTACGGCGGCACGATCGACAACCGTATCCGGCTGCCGCTCGACGTCGTGCGGGCGGTCGGACGTGTCGTGAGTGCCGCGCGCGTGGGCGTCCGCATTTCGCCGGTCACACCGCATTTCGGCGGCATCGCCGACAGTCAACCGCAGGCGCTGTTCGACCGGTTCGCCGACCGGCTGACCGGGCTCGCCGCCTATCTTCACGTCGTCGAAGGCATTCCGCAGGTCGCGGCCGATCAGGCACCGCCGTTCGACTACCGCGCATTGCGTCGTGCCTTCGGCGGGCTCTACATCGCGAACGGCGGCTACACGAAGGCGCGTGCGCAACAGGCACTCGACGACGGCCATGCCGACCTCGTGTCGTTCGCCTATCCGTTCATCGCGAACCCGGACTTCGTGACGCGTCTTCGACACGATCGCCCGCTCGCGCACGCGGACATGTCCACCGCTTACGGCGGCGGTGAAGCCGGCTACACCGACTATCCGACGCTCGACGCGTAAGCATCAATCGCCCGACAACAGGTCGGTCGCTCGATCGGATCGACGATCCACCCACTCATTCATTATGGATTCCATATGATCAATTCGATCAACCGCGCACTGTACAAAACAACCGTTCAAACGCCCGTCGTCAACCTCGTGCTGTCCGTCCTCGTGCGACTCCTCATCGCCGGCGTGTATCTCGGCGCCGGGATCAGCAAGATCTTCAACTATGCGGGCACCCAGCAGTACATGGAACACATGGGCGTGTCGGGCGCGCTGCTTCCGCTCGTGATCGTCGTCGAAATCGCCGGCGGCCTGGCCTTGATCACCGGCTTCATGACGCGGCTCGCCGCGCTCGGGCTCGCGATCTTCTCGATCATCGCCGCAGTGATCTTCCACGGCGGCGGCGACCAGACCCAGCAGACGTTCTTCATGATGAACCTGTCGATGGCAGGCGGCCTGCTCGCGCTGTTCCTGCATGGCGCCGGCCCTCTCGCGTTCGACCGCGCACAGCCGGACTGACCCGTCGGCTTTCGGCGACACACAACTGCGCGGCCGATCCGGGTCCGCGCTTCATCCATCCCCGGGGGCGAACGCCCCCATTCCAAGCGAGATGTTTCCATGACCAGCATGCATGCCATCCAGATCGAGCGGGTCGGCGATCCTTCTGTCCTTCGTCCCGTCGTGATCGAGCGCCCGACCCCTGCCGCCGACGAGGTTCTCGTACGGGTCACGCGTATCGGACTGAATTTCGCGGAAACGCTGCAACGTGCCGGCACCTATCCGGGCCCGGCGCTGACACTGCCCGCAGTGCCCGGCTCGGAAGTCGTCGGCACCGTCGCTGCCGTCGGCGCGAACGTGCGGGACATCCGGGTCGGCGCACGCGTCGCGGCGCCGCTGTTCGGCGCGATGCGCGCGACCGGCGGCTACGCCGAATACGTGACGCTCGGCGCCGCGCTGATTACCGCGATTCCCGACGAAGTCTCCGACGACGACGCGGTCGCCGTGATGTTGCAGGGGCTCGTGGCCCGTGTGCTGCTGCGCGAGACGCCCGTGGCCGCACGCACGGTCGCGATCACTGCCGCGGCCGGCGGCGTCGGCTCGATGCTGATCCAGCTGGCGCGACTCGACGGGGCACGCTCGATCACGGGCCTCGCAGGCGCGCCGGCCAAACTGCATGCGGTGCGAACGCTCGGCGCCGATCGGGCCATCAGCTATCGCGACGCGGACTGGGCCGATCAATTGAGCGACGCCACCGGCCGCGAGGGCCCTGACGTCGTATTCGATTCGATCGGCGGGACGGTCGCGCGCACGTTGGTGTCGGGTCTTGCGGTATACGGCCGGTTCGTCAGCTACGGCGCCGCGAGCGGTCAACTCCTGACGATCGACGAGGCGCTGATGAATGCGTTGATCTTCGGCAGCCGATCGGTGGCCGGCTTCGCGCTGCACGCGTTCCTCAACGAGCACGTCGTGCGCCGGACACTCGGCGAACTGTTCGGACTGCTCGCGACCGGCAAGCTGAAGCCGCTGATCGGCGGCAGCTACGGGTTCGATGCGATTGCCGACGCACATCACGCGCTCGAAACCGGCCAGACGACCGGCAAGCTGATCCTGCGCGTCGAATGATCGTGATATACCGGCGCGTGACGGCACCGTCGTCGCGCGCCAGCGAGCTCGCCTGCCGTATGGCGATCACCCACTTTCGCGCGGACGACCCGGAGCACGACGCGCGATTTCGCTCACGGAGCATCCGTTGAAAGACGACGATAACGAAGCAGGCATGCGCGTCTCGCGCCGACAGGTCATCGGCAATCTTGGCGCACTGGCTGCGATGTCCGCACTCGGTCCGTCCGCCGCGCATGCCGTCGACGCGCCGCCAGCCGCGGAGAGCCTGACGAATCCGGTCGGCTTGTACCCGAAGCCGCCGTTCCCGCATCAGGTCCAGGCGCCGCCGGGACTCGCGAGCCGGATGCAGCCGCGCCCCGACCACGGCGAGCAAAGCTATCGCGGCCGTGGCCGGCTCGTCGGCCGCAAGGCCCTCGTCACCGGCGGCGACTCGGGCATCGGCAGGGCAGCAGCCATTGCGTTCGCGCGCGAAGGGGCGGACGTCGCGATCGGCTATCTCCCCGTCGAGGAATCCGATGCGCGGGAAGTCGTGGCGTTGATCCGGGCAGCAGGACGCAAAGCCGTCGCGCTGCCCGGCGACATCCGCGACGAAGCGTTCTGCCAGCGGCTGGTCGCACGCGCGGCGGCGGAACTCGGCGGGATCGACATTCTCGTCAACAACGCCGCCCGACAACAGGCGCTCGATTCGATCGACGAGATGACGACCGAGCATTTCGATGCAACGATCAAGACCAATCTTTACGGGATGTTCTGGATCACGAAGGCGGCCATCCCGCATCTTCCGCCCGGCGCGTCGATCATCAACACCACGTCGGTCCAGGCAGTCAGGGCGAGCGCCAACCTGCTCGACTATGCGACGACGAAAGCCGGCATCATCGCGTTCACCCGATCGCTCGCGAAGCAGCTCGGGCCGCATGGCATTCGCGTCAATGCAGTCGCTCCCGGCCCCTACTGGACCCCGCTGCAATCGAGCGGCGGCCAGCCACCGGAGACGGTCGTCAACTATGCGGCGGGCTCGCCGTACGGCAGGCCGGGACAACCGGCCGAAATCGCCCCGCTGTATGTCGCGCTCGCCTCGTCGGAAACGAGCTATGCGAACGGGCAGGTCTGGGGCGCGGACGGCGGGCTGGGAATTTTCTGACACGCGACAAGCCGCGATATTTTTCATGTCCCGGCCGGCGTCGCAGCCTCGCCTCGATGGCGACGCCGCACAAACAAAAAACCCGCGAGCGCTGCATTTCTCGCGGGTTTTTCACACCTTCATCGAATCGAATCGCATCAACGCAATCGATGGTGCCGGGGACCGGACTCGAACCGGCAAGCCAGTTAAGGCGGCGGATTTTCGTCACACTGCTTCTTTCAAAGCCGGCGTCGCGTGCGCGAACCGTTCGTGCGCTGGACTATGCCTTCACCGTCGCGCGCGGGCGTGACCGCTGCCCGTGCACCTTAGGCGCCCCCCGTCTAGTCTCTACACCTTCCTCGCGGATGCCGCGAGGCTTGGCTCGGCGTTGCCTCGATGCGCGCATCAGGGGTTTCGCCGAATTTGAAGGGTTCTGCACCGACCGTTTCCGGCCGGGCACTCAATCGTTTAAGTCCGCTATGTTTACCAATTTCATCACCCCGGCAAGAGGGCGGACGCGATTCTACCATTGCTTGCGCATGCGTTCCCCTTATTCCCCGCACCGCATCGCGACACCGGCCATCGCAGCATCGCCTCCTCCCTCGCATTCAACGCCGATACGACACCGATGCCACACGGCCGACGATTTCGTCCCACGCCGCCACCTCCGCCGATACAATCGACCGCGCGTCGTCTGACCACCTCAACCGTCTGACGTTTGTGTCGTGCTTTTCGCGAAACAAGCGTCGCGCGCGTCATCGCGAAGTCACAAACGTTTTCGATAATTCCCCGGCCGAAAACGTTTACATCGCATGACTTCATGACCTCGACCATCAAGGACGTCGCCGCCCTCGCGGGCTTCTCGATCGCCACCGTTTCGCGTGCGATCAACGCGCCGCATACCGTCAGCCCCGCCACGCTGCAGACGATCCGCACCGCCATCGACACGCTGCAGTTCCGCCCGAGCCCGCTCGGCCGGCAACTGCGCGGCGAGCGCACGCGGCTCGTCGGCGTCGTCGTGCCGACGCTGTCGAACCCGGTGTTCGCCGACTGCCTGCAAGGCATCGACGCGCTCGCGACCGCGGCCGGGTTCAAGCTCATACTGATGACGACCGAATACGATGCGGCGCGCGAACGTCATGCGATCGAGACGCTGCGCGAACAGCGCGTCGAAGGGCTGATCCTCACCGTCGCCGATGCGGATACGCACCCGCTGCTCGACATGCTCGATCGCGACGGCCCGCATTACGTGCTGATGCACAACGACACGCAGCGCCGCCCGTCGGTGTCGGTCGACAACCGCCGCGCCGCCTATGACGGCGTGCGGTTGCTGACCGCGCGCGGTCACCGTCGCGTGTTGATGCTGGCCGGTTCGCTCGCCGCGTCGGATCGCGCGCGCCAGCGTCATCTCGGTTATGCGCAGGCACTCGACGAAAGCGGCGTGGCGCCGCTGCCGCCCGTCGAAGTCGACTTCAACGCGCCCGAGCTGCCCGACGCGGTGCTCGCGCATCTCACCGCGCACGCCACGCGGCCGACGGCCCTCTTCTGCAGCAACGACCTGCTCGCGATGGTCGTGATGCGCGGCCTGCGCCGCGCGGGTTTCTCGATTCCCGACGACCTGTCGGTGCTCGGCTTCGACGGGATCGCGATCGGCGAGCTGCTCGCGCCGCCGCTCGCGAGCGTCACGACGCCGAACCGCGACATCGGCCGCCACGCGTGGCAGCGTCTCGTCGAATGTATCGGCGGTGCAGCGATCGACCGCACGTCGACGATCCTGCCGCACGCGGTACGCGACGGCGCGACGATTGCACCGCCCGCCGCCGACCTGCAACTGCGCAAGGCCTGAGCGCCGACCGCATGCGCCGCGCGGCCACACACACCCATAACCACACCCCAGCGCTACACCCACTCGCCCGGAGATTCGCCGTGTCCTTTCGCCTGACCTCGCTGCTGCGCGCGCTTGCCGCGCCGCTCGCCTTCGCCGCGCTCGTCGCCGGCGCCCCCGCGGCCCACGCCGACGAAACGGCGATCTGCTACAACTGCCCGCCCGAATGGGCCGACTGGGCCGCGCAGATCGCGGCGATCAAGCAGAAGACCGGCATCCGCGTGCCGTTCGACAACAAGAACTCGGGCCAGTCGATCGCGCAGTTGATCGCCGAGCAGAAGAGCCCGGTGGCCGACGTCGTCTACCTCGGCGTGTCGTCGGCGTTCCAGGCGAAGGACAAGGACGTGATCGCGCCGTACAAGCCCGCGCACTGGAACGACATTCCCGCGAACCTGAAGGACCCGCAAGGCTACTGGTTCGCGATCCACTCGGGCACGCTCGGCTTCTTCGTGAACAAGGACGCGCTCGACGGCAAGCCGGTGCCGCGTTCGTGGGCCGATCTGCTGAAGCCCGAATACAAGGGCATGGTCGGCTATCTCGATCCGTCGAGCGCATTCGTCGGCTACGCGGGCGCGGTCGCCGTCAACCAGGCGCTCGGCGGCAGCCTCGACAACTTCAAGCCGGGCCTCGACTGGTTCCGCAAGCTGAAGGCGAACGCGCCGATCGTGCCGAAGCAGACCGCGTATGCGCGCGTGCTGTCCGGCGAGATTCCGATCCTGCTCGACTACGACTTCGATGCGTATCGCGCGAAATACAAGGACAACGCGAACGTCGAATTCGTGATCCCGAAGGAAGGCACGATCGCGGTGCCGTACGTGATGAGCCTCGTGAAGGGCGCGCCGCACGATGCGAACGGCAAGAAGGTGCTCGATTTCGTGCTGTCGGACGAAGGCCAGAAGCTGTGGGCCAACGCCTACCTGCGTCCGGTGCGCGCGCAGGCGCTCGGCGCCGACATCGCCGCGAAGTTCCTGCCGGCGAGCGAATACGCGCGAGCGAAATCGGTCGACTTCGGCAAGATGGCGGCCGGCCAGCAGGTGTTCGGCCAGCAGTACCTGCAAGTGATGCAGTAAGCGGCCGGCCCCACGTCATGCTCGACCTGACTTTTCCGCTGCGCTGGCGCGTCGCGCTCGTCGCGCCGGCGCTCGCGGTATTCGCCGCGTTCTGGCTGCTGCCGATGGCGTCGCTCGTGCAGGTGTCCGCCGATGGCGCCTTCTTCTCGCACTACGCGGCGCTGCTCGGCAATGCACGCTACATGAAGAGCCTCGGCGAGACGGTGGCGCTGTCCGCGGGCGTCACGCTCGCGACGCTCGCGCTGTCGACGATCTCCGGCCTGCTGCTCGCACGCCGCGAATTCGCCGGCAAGCGCGTGCTGCTCGCGCTGCTGACGTTTCCGCTCGCGTTCCCGGGTGTCGTGGTCGGCTTCATGGTGATCATGCTCGCCGGACGCCAGGGGCTGATCGGCATGCTGTCTGCGAAGCTCACCGGCGACAAGTTCGTATTCGCGTATTCGGTGGCGGGCCTGTTCATCGGCTACCTGTACTTCTCGATTCCGCGCGTGATCGTCACCGTGATCGCGGCCGCGTCGAAGCTCGACGCGTCGCTCGAGGAAGCCGCGCGTTCGCTCGGCGCGTCGCCGTGGCGCATCTTCGTCGACATCGTGCTGCCCGCGCTCACGCCGGGCCTGATCGCGGCCGGCGCGATCTGCTTCGCGACCGCGATGGGTGCGTTCGGCACCGCGTTCACGCTCGCCACCGACCTGAACGTATTGCCGATGACGATCTACACCGAGTTCACGCTGAACGCGAACATCGCAACGGCGGCCGGCCTGTCGATCGTGCTCGGCGTCGTCACCTGGGCCGTGCTCGCGCTCGCACGACGCTTCACCGGTCACACCGCCGCCGCGGCCTGAGGAATTCCGCATGACATCGCTTTCCGGCTCTTCCGCGCCCTCCCCGGCACCTGTGCCGGCTTCCCTGCCAGCGAAACCTGCCGCCCGGCACGCGCCGCGGGTCGCCGGTGCACGCGCGATCGCCGCGCTGCAATGGGGCGTCACGCTGCTGCTGTGCGCGTTCCTGATCGTGCCCGTCGTGATGTCGGTGCTCGCGGGGCTAACCGTCAACTATTTCCGCGGCCTGTCGAGCGGCCTCACGCTGCGCTGGCTCGAGCAGGTGTGGCAGCAGTATCACGGCTCGGTCGCGCTGTCGCTCTACGTCGCGTTCGCGACGCTCGCGATCGTGCTCGCGGTCGGCGTGCCGGCCGGCTATGCGCTCGCGCGCAGCAAGAGCCGCATCGCGCGTGCGATCGAGGAAGCGCTCGTGCTGCCGGTCGCGCTGCCGGGGCTGGCTTCGGCGCTCGCGCTGCTGGTCGTGTACGGCGGCTTCACCGCGTTCCGGATGAGCCTGTGGTTCATCGTCGTCGGCCACGTCGTGTTCACGCTGCCATTCATGGTGCGCGCGGTCGCGGCCGTCGCGGCCAGCGCCGACCTGCGCACGCTCGAGGAAGGCGCGGCGAGCCTCGGCGCATCGTTCGTCACGCGCTTCGTCACGATCGTGCTGCCGAACCTGCGGCCCGGCATCGTCGCCGGTGCGCTCGCGGTGCTCACGCTGTCGATCGGCGAATTCAACCTCACCTGGATGCTGCATACGCCCGACACCAAGACGCTGCCGGTCGGGCTTGCCGACACGTATGCGTCGCTGCGCCTCGAAGTCGGCAGCGCGTACACGATCCTGTTCCTGCTGATGACGCTGCCGCTGCTCGTCGCGATGCAATGGCTCGGCGTCGATCCGTCCGGTACGCGTGCGCTGAAGAAGCGCCCACGCTGACTTTTCCTGCAGACATGAAACTCGATTCCACTCCCATCACCCTGACCGGCTGCGCGAAGACGTTCCGCGGTACACGCGTGCTCGAACCGCTCGACCTGTCGATCGGCGCCGGCGAAACGCTCGTGCTGCTCGGGCCGTCCGGCTGCGGCAAGACGACCACGCTGCGCCTGATCGCCGGCCTCGACACGCCGGATGCCGGCGGCACGATCGCATTCGGCGACGACGACGTCACCGCACTGCCGATCGAACGCCGGCAAGTCGGCATGGTGTTCCAGAACTACGCGCTGTTTCCGAACCTGACGGTGCGCGGCAACGTCGGCTACGGGCTGAAGATCCGCAAGACCGAGCCGCGTGCGCTGCGCGAACGCGTCGACGAACTGCTCGCGATGATGCGGCTCGACGCGCATGCGGACAAACCGGTCGATCAACTGTCGGGCGGCCAGCGTCAGCGCGTCGCGCTGGCACGCGCGCTCGCGGTGCGGCCGCGCGTGCTGCTGCTCGACGAACCGCTGACCGCGCTCGACGCGAAGCTGCGCGACGTGCTGCGCCGCGACATGAACACGCTGCTGCGCGAACTCGGCGTGACGACCGTCTACGTCACGCACGACCAGGCCGAAGCGATGGAACTCGGCGACCGGATCGTCGTGATGGGCGCGGGCCGCATCGAGCAGATCGGCACGCCGCGCGAGATCTACTACCACCCTGCGAACCGCACGGTCGCGCAGTTCATCGGCACGCTGAACCGGCTGGCGGGCCAATGGCGCGACGGCGCGCTCGCAACGACGGGCGGCGCGATCGTCACGCCGCACGCGGCCGACGAATGGTTCTTCCGCCCCGAGGACGCGCAGCTCGCCGATCCCGCGCTTGCGCCGCTGCGCGGCGCGGTCGGCGCGTGTGCGTTCCTCGGTGAACGCACACGGCTCACGATCGAGCATGCGGCGCCCGACGCGCTCGTGATCGACGTGCCGGGCCGCATCGCGCTTGCGCGCGGCACGGCGGTCGGCCTCACGATCGCGCCGGAAGGCCTGATCGCGCTCGGCGCGTAAGCCGTCGATCGGGCATCATCCAGGCAGCCCCCATGGCGGCGCACGCCGCCGCGACAACAACCAGAGATTCCGAGGAACGACGATGCTGCTTGCTCAAATCAGCGATCTCCACATCAAGCGGCCGGGCCAGCTCGCGTACCGGCGCGTCGACACGGCGGCCGCGCTCGCGCGCTGCGTCGCGAAGCTGAACGCACTCGTGCCGCGCCCCGACGCCGTGCTCGTCACCGGCGACCTGACCGACTTCGGCCACGATGAAGAGTACGGCAACCTGCGCGGGCTGCTCGCGGCGCTCGAGATTCCGTATTACCTGATGATCGGCAATCACGACGACCGCGCCGGATTGCGCCGCGCGTTCGCCGATCGCGCCGAGTTGCAGGACGGCGAATTCGTGCAGTACGCGCTCGACGTCGGCGCGGTGCGCGTACTCGCGCTCGATTCGCAGGTGCCGGGCGCGAGCCACGGCGACCTGTGCGACGCCCGGCTCGCGTGGCTTGCCGCGCAGCTCGACGCCGCGCGCGACCGCCCGGTGATCGTCGCGCTGCATCACCCGCCGTTCGTGTCGGGCATTGGCCACATGGACAAGCTGCGTCTCGCGCCCGCCGCCGCCGCGAAACTCGATGCGCTGCTGCGCGGCCATCCGAACGTCGAGCGCGTGCTGTGCGGTCACGTGCACCGCACGATGTTCACCCGCTTCGGCGGCACGCTCGCGGCTGCGGTGCCGTCGCCCGCGCACCAGGTCGCGTTCGACCTGCGGACCGATGCGCCGTCCGCATTCCGGCTCGAACCGCCGGCGTTCGCGGTCCATCACCATGCGCCCGATACGGGAATGACGTCGCATCACGTCTATGTGGACGAAGGCGCGGGGCCGTATCCGTTCTACGAGCCGACGGGCGAGCTGGTCGACTGACGATGTGGCGCGCGTGCCGTGACGACCGGCGGCCGGCTGGTTGTCCGGTTATGCCGGTTATGCCGGCTCGCCGCCGGCAGGATTCACGTCGCTCCGGTATGATCGGCAGCCTCGACCGGCGCCCGGCCTGCCTGCGCACCCGACGCGTGCGCCGTCTGCCGCGCCGCCCAACTTCGTGTCCGCCGCCATGTCCACCACCTCCACCGACCGTCCGACCGACGCCGCCTCGCCCCACTACTCGCGCAGCCTGCTGTTGCTGCTCGCGACGATCGCGGGCGTATCGGTCGCGAACATCTACTACAACCAGCCGCTGCTCGACAGCTTCCGCGCGTCCTTTCCGGACGGCGCCTCGTGGATCGGCGCGGTACCGACCGCGACGCAGCTCGGCTATGCGGCCGGCATGTTCCTGCTCGCGCCGCTCGGCGACCGCTTCGATCGCCGCGGGCTGATCCTGCTGCAGATCGCCGGCCTGTCGATCGCGCTGATCGTGGCGGCCACCGCGCCGTCGCTCGTCGTGCTCGCGCTCGCGAGCCTCGCGATCGGCATCCTCGCGACCATCGCGCAGCAGGCCGTGCCGTTCGCCGCCGAAATCGCGCCGCCGGCCGAACGCGGCCACGCGGTCGGCACCGTGATGAGCGGCCTGCTGCTCGGCATCCTGCTCGCGCGCACCGCCGCCGGCTTCATCGCCGAGTATTTCGGCTGGCGCGCGGTGTTCGCCGCGTCGGTCGCGGCGCTCGTCGCGCTCGCCGTCGTGATCGTGCTGCGGCTGCCGCGCAGCTCGCCGACGTCGACGCTGTCGTACGGCAAGCTGCTCGGCTCGATGTGGGATCTGGCCGTGGAACTGCGCGGGCTGCGCGAGGCATCGCTCACGGGCGCCGCGCTGTTCGCGGCGTTCAGCGCATTCTGGCCGGTGCTCACGCTGCTGCTCGCCGGCGCGCCGTTCCATCTCGGCCCGCAGGCAGCCGGCCTGTTCGGAATCGTCGGGGCCGCGGGCGCGCTCGCCGCACCGTATGCAGGCCGCTCCGCGGACACGCGCGGCCCGCGCGCGGTCATCTCGCTCGCGATCGTGCTGCTCGCGCTGTCGTTCGTGATCTTCGCGCTGTCGGGGTCGAGCCTCGTCGGGCTCGTAATCGGCGTGATCGTGCTCGACGTGGGCGTACAGGCCGCGCAGATCTCGAACCAGTCGCGCATCTATGCGCTGAAGCCGGAGGCGCGCAGCCGCGTGAACACGGTGTACATGGTGTGCTATTTCATCGGCGGCGCGCTCGGCTCGTCGGCCGGCGTCGCCGCATGGCGCGCGTTCGGCTGGATCGGCATGTGCGCGGCCGGGCTGCTGTTTACCGCACTCGCCGGCTGGTCCCACCATCGCGGCGGCCGGCGCGGCTGAGCGCGACCGGCCAGCGCGGCGTCACGCGTCGGTGCGCGAAACGGCCGGCTCGGTAGCGGCGGGCGGCGTCGCGAACGCCGGGGCGGGCTCGATCACCGCGGCCGGGTCCATCACGGCCGCAGGCGCCGGCACCGCGAGCGGGACGGCGGAAGGCGCGAGGATGGGCGGCGCATCCGGCGTCGCGATCTGCTCGACGACGGGCGAAGCGTCCGCCGTCACCGCCTGCTCGGCCGCCACGACCGGCGAACTGGCAGCGGTAGCCTGAGCCGGAGCGGTGGCCGTAGCCGCCGCGGGCCGGCGCGCCGGATCGAACACGAACGACAACCCGACGCTGCCGAGGATCGCGACGGTCGCGACCACGGTCGCCATCGTCACCGGTTCGCCCAGCAACAACGCACCGAGCGCGACCGCGACGATCGGGTTCACGTACATGCAGCTGCTCGCGATGATCGGGCTCGTGTGGCGGATCAGGTAGCCGTACGCGACGTACGCGGCCATCGTGCAGAACACCATCAGGTACACGAACGCGAACACGGACCCGACGGCCAGCTGTTCGACGCGTTCGCCGAGCAGCCACGCGACGATCGTCGACATCAGGCCGCCCAGGCCGATCTGCAGCGACGTCGACAGGAACAGGTCGGACGGCAGCTTGAGCCGTGTCGCGAGATGCGCGCCGCCCGCCCAGAACAGCGCGCCGGCCAGCACGCAGATCGTGCCGAGCGCCGAGTTCGCGGCGGCCGCGCCGCCCGAATTCAGCACGACGATGCCGACCATCCCGAGCGCGACGGCCGCCCATTCACCCTTCGTCACCGGCCGCCCGGCCACCGCCGCGATCACGGTCGCGAACAGCGGCACCGTGGCCACCATCACCGCGGCCGAACCGCTGCTGACGGTGCGCATGCCGAGCGCGATTGTGCCGGACGACAGCGCGACGAGCATCGTGCCGACGATCGCCGAGTTGCGGATTTCCAGCAGCGTCGGCCATTCGGGCTTGCGCCGCAACGCGAAGATGAACAGGCCGATCCCGCCGAGCAGGTTGCGCAACCCCGACAGCAGCAGCGGCGGGAACGACTGCAGCGCGAAATGCAGCCCGCTGTAGGTCGAACCCCAGACGAAATAGATGAAGACGAGCGCCAGCGCCACGCGGCCGCCGCGGCTTTGCGGCAGGCGAATCCGGAACGAAAAGCGGGCGAGGAAATCGAGGAGGCGGTCGAGCGGCGTCATCGAGCCACCCGCCCGCACGTCACGCCGCGTGCTCCGCTGAAAGACGCCGGCGATGCCGGCAAACGGTCCACGCGGGACCGGGAAGGCAGAGCGAACGTGCGGAACGACATGGCAGTGCGAACGGCGACGAAAGAGAACCGGCAAGCGGCGGCAAAGGGACAAAAACGGGGCAAAAAAAACGTGCGCAACCGCGTCGGCTGCACACGCTCGGCATTATGGCATCAAGGATTCGAAAGCATCGTCGGACCTGTCTGAAAGATATCGACTGATGTTTCGGCGCGACATTTTTCGCGCGACGGACCGGTGAAATCCGGGGCCGGATACGCAATGGGGGAATCGCTGGCGTGTGGGCGACACGCCTGCGCCACCCTTCGCAACCCTTGATCCAGCATCGGCCTGACAGCCAGTTTGTGCATCGGTGCGCCGTGACGCGCCTATCGTGACGGACGGCGCGCGCCCCTGGCGGCGCCCGCAGCTTCTTTCCGCCACCTGCACAGCCCATACAAAATTTTGTATAATCCAGACATTCTTCCGCCGAAGCCCGTCGTTTTCGTCGGCAGCGCGCTGGCCGATCTCCGCGGCTTTCCGTTGCCTGCGCGACGCGAAGCCGGCCACCAGATCGACCAGGTGCAGCGCGGCCTCGCACCCGACGACTGGAAACCGATGCGCACGATCGGCGTCGGCGTGCGGGAAATTCGCCTGCGCGATGCGAGCGGCGCATTCCGGGTCGTCTACGTCGCGACTTTCGCCGAGGCCGTCTACGTCCTGCATTGCTTCCGCAAGCAATCGACGCGCACGAACAAGACCGATATCGACCTCGCCGCCCGCCGCTATCGGACGCTGATGATGGAGTTGAAACGATGACCAATGAACGCTACGCGAACGTCTGGGACGCAATCGAAAGCGAGCCGGCGGAAGCCGCGAACATGAAGCTGCGCTCCGAACTGATGATCGCGCTCAAGCAGCGCATCGCGCGGCTCGAACTGAGTCAGGCCGAGGCCGCGAAGCAGCTGGGCGTCACGCAGCCGCGCGTCTCCGACCTGATGCGCGGCAAGATCAACCTGTTCGGGCTCGACGCGCTCGTGAACATGGCCTCGGCAGTCGGCCTGCGCGTCGATCTCCAGGTGCGCGAATCCGTATGACGCGTGCGCACGCCGTGCACGCCGCGCGCACAGCTCACGAGCCGCCGAACCAGTTGTAGCCCTGATCGACCCAGTAGCCGCCCGGGAACGTATCCGTCACGAAAATTTCCATGATGTGCTTCGGGTTCTTGTAGCCGAGCTTGGTCGGCATCCGCAGCTTCATCGGAAACCCGTATTCCGGCGGCAGCTGGCGGCCGTCGTAATCGAATGCGAGCAACGTCTGCGGATGCAGCGCGGTCGGCATGTCGATGCTTTCGTAGTAGTCGTCCGCGCACTTGAAGCCGACGTATTTCGCGTGCGTGTCGGCGCCAGCGCGCGCGAGGAATGCGCCGAACGGCGTGCCGCCCCAGCGGCCGATCGCACTCCACCCTTCCACGCAGATATGCCGCGTGATCTGTTCCGCGTGCGGCAGCGCGCGAAGCTCGTCGAGCGTCCACACGCGCTTGCCCGTTACACGGCCGGACAGCACGAGGCGGTAGGTCGACTCGTCGACGTGCCGCACTTCGTCGATCCCGTAGTACGCGTTGAACGGAAACGGCCGCGTGATATCGGCTTCGGTGTAGGTCGGCGCGAGCCGGTCGGGATTGAACAGCCACGCCTGCACGCGATCGTTCATGCGCGACACTTTCTCAAGGAACGTGTTGACCGACGCGTCGTCCTGCAGCGTGCAGCCGCTCAGCATCGCGAGGCCGCCGAGCGTCAGCACGCGTCGGTTGAAGAGCCGTCGCGACGGCATCTCGAGCTCGCGGCGCACGTCGAGCTCGAGCGATTTCCGGTCGAGCGTCCAGCGCGGCGCGTCGCGGTTTTTTTCGGATTCCGACATGATGAGTTCCTTCGCCCGCGAAGCGGGTCATCGACCGCGCAGCATCGCGAGCAGCGAGCGCGGCACCAGCAACGCCATCGCGACGTGGACGACGACGAATGCGACCAGCAGCGCCATCGCCCAGAAGTGCACGATGCGCGCGTTGTCGTAACCGCCGAACAGCTCGCGCAGCAGCGGAAATTGCACCGATTTCCAGATCGTGAGCCCCGACAGCACCAGCACGACGAGATCGACGATCGCGGTCAGGTACGCGGCACGCTGCACCGCGTTGTAGACGCTCAGGTCGTCGTGCGACAGCCGCCCGCCGAGCGCCGCGCGCACGTCGCGCCACACCGACGCAGGCGTCACGGGCAGCAACTTGCGCGCGAAGCGCCCCGTCGCGATCGACATCGCGAGATAGAACAGTCCGTTGCCGACCAGCAGCCACATCGCCGCGAAATGCCATTGCAGCGCGCCGCCGAGCCAGCCGCCGAGCGTGATGCCGTGCGCGAACGTGAACGCCGGATAGATCGGCGACGCATCGTAGATACGCCAGCCTGACAACGCCATCAGGATCGCCGCGAGCGCGTTGAGCCAGTGGCTCGCGCGCACCCACCGCGGATGGATCGTCGGCGCGGGCGGCGGCACGTTCGTGCGATCGGTGACAGGAACCGTTTGCATGATGAAGACTCCCGGGATGATGCAGCGGGACGCGACGTGTGCCGGTAACCGGCCGGCCGCGCCCCGCCCGCATTCGTCAGTTCGACGGGCTCATGGCGTCCTTCTTCATCGCATCGCCCTTCTTCATCGCGTCGTGGCCCATCGCATCCTTCTTCATCGCGTGCTTCTTCATGCCGTCCTTCTTCATCGCGCCGTCCTTGGCCATCGCATCGTCCTTGGCCATCGCGTCGTGGCCCATCGCGTCTTTCGACATCGACGTGCCGTCCTTCGACATGGCGTCGTTCTGCGCATGGGCGCCCGTTGCGATCGTGGCAAGTGCGGCGACGCAGGCGGCGAGGAATACGTTTTTCATGACATCTCTCCGATACATGGGTTTGGGAGCCGAATAGACGGAGCACACCGCCGGAAATGACAGCGATGTCAAAAAAAATTCTAGACGCCGAAAATGAAGACGCGAATGCTGCACCGCCTGGCGCTATCCCGCCCGGCCGGGACGCCGTTCGGCAGTCGGGATTGCTGCGGTGCACCCTGCCCGGTTCGCCGGCCGCGATCCGGCCGCCGCCCGGCGGCATCGGCTTCGCACCCGGTTGAAACCACCGCCAAGCCGGTGTATCGTGTGCCCTTGCTAACGCGGGGGTCCTGCAATGCGTTCGGTCAAACAACCGGCATTGCGGGTGAGAAATACCCTTTGAACCTGATCTGGATAATGCCAGCGCAGGGAAGCGTACGGATTTCGCCGCCATCCTTCTGACGAAATCCGCCGCCTCACCAAGCCTCGTCTCCTGCTTAGCTCGAGCCCCACATTCGTCAAGGGCTCCGGGCAAGCGCCGCAGCGCCTGTCCGGCGCCCGCACAGGAGATTGCATGAACGCCAATCCGAAGTTTCTGTCTGCCGACGCGCACGTCGACGCCGCCGCCGTCGCGCCGCTGCCCAATTCGCGAAAGGTCTATGTAACCGGCTCGCAGCCCGACATCCGCGTGCCGATGCGCGAAATCACGCAGGCCGACACGCCGACCGGCTTCGGCGGCGAGAAGAATCCGCCGATCTACGTGTACGACACGTCGGGCCCCTACACCGATCCGGACGCGAAGATCGACATCCGCGCGGGCCTGCCCGCACTGCGCCAGCGCTGGATCGAGGCGCGCGGCGACACCGAAGTGCTCCCCGGCCTGTCGAGCCAGTACGGCCTCGAACGCGCGGCCGATCCGGCCACGGCCGAACTTCGCTTTCCAGGCCTGCACCGCAATCCGCGCCGTGCGCAGCCCGGCAAGAACGTCACGCAGATGCACTACGCGCGTCAGGGCATCATCACGCCGGAAATGGAATACATCGCGATCCGCGAGAACCAGCGCCGCGCCGAGTACATCGAGAGCCTGAAGTCGAGCGGCCCGAACGGCGCGAAGCTCGCCGCGATGACGGGCCGCCAGCATCCGGGCCAGGCGTTCGGCGCCGCGGCCTTCGGCGCGAACGCGCTCGCCGAGATCACGCCGGAATTCGTGCGCGACGAAATCGCGCGCGGCCGCGCGATCATCCCGGCGAACATCAACCACCCGGAATCCGAGCCGATGATCATCGGCCGCAACTTCCTCGTGAAGATCAACGCGAACATCGGCAACTCGGCGGTCACGTCGTCGATCGGCGAGGAAGTCGACAAGATGACGTGGGCGATCCGCTGGGGCGGCGACACGGTGATGGATCTGTCGACCGGCAAGCACATCCATGAAACGCGCGAGTGGATCATCCGCAACAGCCCGGTGCCGATCGGCACGGTGCCGATCTACCAGGCGCTCGAAAAGGTCAACGGCAAGGCCGAGGACCTCACCTGGGAAATCTTCCGCGACACGCTGATCGAGCAGGCCGAGCAAGGCGTCGACTACTTCACGATCCACGCGGGCGTGCGCCTGCAGTACGTGCCGCTCACCGCGAACCGGATGACGGGCATCGTGTCGCGCGGCGGCTCGATCATGGCGAAGTGGTGCCTCGCGCATCACAAGGAAAGCTTCCTGTACGAACACTTCGAAGAGATCTGCGAGATCATGAAGGCGTACGACGTGAGCTTCTCGCTCGGCGACGGCCTGCGTCCCGGCTCGATCTACGACGCGAACGACGAAGCGCAGCTCGGCGAACTGAAGACGCTCGGCGAACTCACGCAGATCGCGTGGAAGCACGACGTGCAGGTGATGATCGAAGGCCCCGGCCACGTGCCGATGCAACTGATCAAGGAGAACATGGATCTCCAGCTCGACTGGTGCAAGGAAGCGCCGTTCTACACGCTCGGGCCGCTCACCACCGACATCGCGCCGGGTTACGACCACATCACGTCGGGCATCGGCGCCGCGATGATCGGCTGGTTCGGCACCGCGATGCTGTGCTACGTGACGCCGAAGGAACACCTCGGCCTGCCGAACAAGGACGACGTGAAGGAAGGCATCATCACGTACAAGCTCGCCGCGCACGCCGCCGACCTGGCCAAGGGTCACCCGGGCGCGCAGGTGCGCGACAACGCGCTGTCGAAGGCGCGCTTCGAGTTCCGCTGGGAAGACCAGTTCAACATCGGTCTCGACCCGGACAAGGCGCGCGAATTCCACGACGAGACGCTGCCGAAGGATTCCGCCAAGGTCGCGCACTTCTGCTCGATGTGCGGCCCGCACTTCTGCTCGATGAAGATCACGCAGGACGTGCGCGAGTTCGCGGCGCAGCAGGGCGTGTCGGAAACCGAAGCGCTGAAGAAAGGGATGGAGGTCAAGGCGGTCGAGTTCGTGAAGACCGGCGCCGAGATCTACCACCGTCAGTAAGCGCGCGGCCAGCCGCACCGGCTCGCGTCGCGATGCACGAAGCCCGCTTTCGAGCGGGCTTTTTTTCGCGTGCCGTGTGCCTGTTGCGCATGCCGTGTGCCTGCCAACCCGGTGCGAAACAATTGATTACGAAACCGCGCGGGCCTTAACAAGTCCTTACAGCAGCGTCGCGGGACGGCGCGTAGATTGAAGTCATGCGCGGCCGCCAGCCGGTCGTGCGCCTTCCGTTCACTACCACAAGGACAACGATCATGAATTCGATTCGGCGTTTTGGGGTATGCGCGCTCCTCGTCGCGACAGTGGCCAGCCTGTCGGCCTGCGATTCGATGTCGCGACGCCAGCGCGATACGGCAATCGGTGCAGGTGTCGGCGGCGTGGCCGGCGCGGCGATCGGCGGCAACGCGCTGTCGACGCTGGGCGGCGCGGCGGCCGGCGGCATCATCGGTAACCAGGTCGGCAAGTAACGAGCGCGACATCGGCCGGTTGGGCGTCGCCCAGTTGCTGGCCGGTCGGTTCAACGGCGTTTCCGCGGTGCGGAAGCGCCGTTTTCGTATGCGTGCCGCAACAGGCGCGGCCGCGCCGCCCGGAAATGATCGGTTACCGTTTTTCATACCGTGTCATCGGTACGCGGCCTAAGCTTGAAGCATCTGCCGATGGCCGGCTTCCGCCGGAGACACATCATGAACAGGACCTTCGTCGCCGCGGCGCTTGCCTGCACGACGCTTGCCGGCTGCTACTACCCCTACGGCTACTATCCGGGCGGCTATTACACGGTGGCGCCGGTGCCGGTACAGCCCGCGCCCGTGTATGTCGATCCGGCCCCCACCTACTACTATCCGGCGCCGGCGTATGCGCCCGCGTGGGGCGGTTACTGGGGCCCGGCGTTGTCGCTCAATTTCGGTTTCGGCGGACGCGGCGGCTGGCGTCATCACTGATCGGCCGCGCCGCACGCGGCCGGTTACTCGCCCGGAGCAGCAAGCGGCGGAATTCCCGTTTCTTGTCGTTTCATCCGATCCTGAAACGACGGTGCGGTAACGCGGTGTAAGATTCTTCGCATCCCGTCCCGCCCCGGCCTGATCGATGTCGCCCAAGAACGCTTTCCTGCTGACCGTACTCGCCGCCCTGTGGGGCGCCTCCTTTCTGTTCATCCGGATCGGCGTGGTCGATTTCGGTGTCGCGCCGCTGATGGCGCTGCGCGTGGGCATCGGCGCGCTGTTTCTCGCGGGCTTCGCGCTGACACGCTTCAAACCCGCCGATCTGGGCGCCCGGTTGCGCCGTCATGCGTGGCCGCTGTTCGTCGTCGGCGCGCTGAATTCCGGCATCCCGTTCTGCCTGTTCGCGTTCGCCGAGCTGACGCTGTCGGCCGGCGTGACGTCGGTGATCAACGCGACCACGCCGCTGTGGGGCGCGCTGGTCGCTTACCTGTGGCTGAAGGACAAGCTGTCGCTGCCGCGCGCGCTCGGGCTCGTCATCGGATTTGCCGGCGTGCTCACGCTCGTGTGGAACCAGGTCGCGAACGCGCACGGCGACACGGGCGCCAGCGCGACCGCGCTCGCCGCGGCGGCCGCGCTCGGCGCGACGCTGCTGTACGGCATCGCGGCCAACTATACGAAACGCAAGCTCAGCGGCGTCGATCCGCTCGTCAACGCAGCCGGCAGCATGATCGGCTCGACCCTCCTGCTGCTGCCGTTCGCGATCGCGACCTGGCCGCCCGCGCCGGTCGGCGTGCACGCCTGGAGCGCGGTGCTCGCCCTCGGCGTCGCATGCACGGGCATCGCGTATTTCATCTTCTTCTACCTGATCGCGCATGTCGGGCCGGCCCGTGCGATTACCGTGACGTTCGTGATCCCGGTGTTCGGGCTGCTGTGGGGCGCGCTGTTCCTCGGCGAACACGTGTCGGCCGTGATGATCGAAGGCTGCGCGATCGTGCTCGTCGGCACTGCGCTCGCAACCGGTGTGATCAAGCGGATTCCCGGCGTCCGACCGCGCGGCGGCGAGGCGGCTTGACGATCGGCGCGCGGAGCGCACGAACTGCGGCCGGTCGCCCGTCGCCCGTCGCGCGGCAATGCCGGTGACGACGCGACGCGGGTCTGCCGACGGGCCGCGGATCGCATCATGACGCGCGGGCATTCGCCTCATTCGTCTGACGGCGGCGGCGGCCGCCGGGATTTCCCGCATCGGCCTGCGCGTTGCGCCGCGGCGACGCACGGTCATGCCGAGGCTCTGTCGCGAGATTGTCATCTGCTGCTGGCTGCGGCGCGCTTCGTTTCGCGACGGTCATGCACCGTACGCATGCACGCGGCGCCCGTCGCCGCGCCGCCGGGCACGGGCTGGAATCGCGGTGTACCGTTTGCGTCTGGAGTTACCCTGATACGCGCGCCGCGGCAATCCCGTTACACTCGGAAAACTCATCCGCAGAAGGCGGTCTCGATGCTCCACGTTCTTTTGCGTCCGCCTGCGCATGCGGCTGCATCGGCGTGGCGATGCGCCGCCGCCCCGCCGCCCGCTGCCGGGCACCGTTGACATGAAGTCCACCCGCGACCTGTCGCTCGACGCCCTGCTCGAACGCCTCACGCCGACGCCTCAGGGCTGGCTCGCCACCTATCGCACCACGACCTTGCGCAGCGTGTTCCAGCCCGTGCTGTCGATCACGCACAAGCGTGTCGTCGGCTACGAGGCACTGCTGCGCGTCGTCGACGGCAACGGCGCGCTGGCGTCGCCTACCGCCCTGTTCGACAAGGCGCGCGGCGACGCCGACGCGCTGCTGCTCGACCGGCTCGCGCGCTGCCTGCACACGGCCAACTTCGTCGCGCAGGGGATCGGCGACGGCTGGCTGTTCCTGAACGTGACGCCGCGCGTGCTGGACACGGGCCTCGTGCAGCGCGAGTTCGTCGAGGCGCTGTGCCGGCATTTCGCACTGCCGCCGAATCGCATCGTGCTGGAGGTGATCGAGCAGCCGGCGCGCGACGAAGCCGCGCTCGCCCGCACGATCGACATGATCCAGCATCGCGATTTCCTGATCGCGATCGACGATTTCGGCACCGGCTTCTCGAACTTCGACCGCGTGTGGCGGGCACGGCCCGACATCGTGAAGCTCGACCGTTCGCTCGTCGAGCGATCGACCGGCTCGGCCGAGGATCGCCGCATCATGCATCACCTCGTGTCGATGCTGCACCAGGCCGGCGCGATGGTGCTGGCCGAAGGCGTCGAAAGCGACGACGCGCTGCAGGCGCTGATGGAAGCCGACATCGATTTCGTGCAGGGTTTCCAGTTCGGCCAGCCCGATGCATCGATCGCGCACGCGAGCGCCGCGGCACCCGCGATGCTCGATGCCGCGTGGCGGCGCTTCCTCGCCCGCCGGCACACGCCGGTGGCCCCCGAGCAGCCCGGCTTCGACGCGATCGAACGGCTCGTGCTCGGCGGCGCGGCCGCGTTTTCAGCGAGCGGCAACCTGCAGGACGCCGCGCAACGCGTGTTCGCGGTGCCGGCCGCGCGTCGCGTGTTCGTCACGGACGAGACCGGCGAACAGTTCCTGCCGTCGATCGGCGCACCGCCCGACGACAGCCAGGCGAGCGTGACGCGTCTCGCGCCGCTGTTCCCGGAAACCCACAGCAACTGGTCGCGACGCCCGTATTTCCAGCGCGCGATCGCCGCCCCCGGGCGCGTCGCGCTGATGGGGCCGCACTTCTCGCTGACGGAAGGCCGCGACTGCTATACGGCCGCCGTCGCGATCCGCGCGCAGAGCCGGCTCGTCGTGTTCTGCGTCGACTTCGTGCTCGACAGCGCCGGAACCGTGATGCGGTAGCCGGCGCGCACGGCGCACGTTCGCCTGCGACCCGCACCGGCCCTTCGCTCGTCAGTCGATCACCTTCCCTCGTCCTGACTTCACCGTGCTGCGGCGCGACTTGTGCTCGAGCCGCCGTTCCTTCGACGCACGCGTCGGCCGCGTCGCGACCCGGGCACGCGGCGTGTATGCGACGCTGCCGATCAACGTATCGAGCCGTGCCAGCGCGGCCTCGCGGTTCTTCTCCTGCGTCCGATATTCCTGCGACTTGATCACGACGATGCCGTCGCGCGTGATGCGCTGGTCGGACAGCGCAAGCAGCCGCTCCTTGAGGACCGGCGGCAGCGACGACGCGCGAATGTCGAAGCGCAGATGAATCGCGCTCGACACCTTGTTCACGTTCTGCCCGCCCGCGCCCTGCGCGCGCACGGCCGTCCATTCGACCTCGGCCGGATCGAGCGTGTAGCGAATCATCATCGCGAAACCTCCGTGCGGCGCCGGGCAAGCGCCTCGTCGACGCGGGCCGCGAGCCCCGAATCGCGCTGCGTGCGTGTCGCGACCGCCTGCGCCAGCACGCGCCGCGGCCCGATCACCTGCACGCGCGTGCGGGCGCGCGTGACGGCCGTATAGACCAGCTCGCGCGTCAGCACCCGGCCGAACGACGCGGGCAGCACGAGCGCCGCCTCGTCGAATTCCGAGCCCTGCGACTTGTGCACCGTCAGCGCGAAAGCCGTTTCGTGCGGCGGCAGCGCAGCCGGCGACACCGCGCGCGCGGTGCCGTCCGCGCGCCGGAACCACACGCGTAGCACGCCATGCGCGTCTGGCAGCGCGATGCCGATATCACCGTTGAACAGCCCCAGCGCGTAGTCGTTGCGTGTGACCATGATCGGCCGCCCGGTGAACCAGTGCGCGCCGACCGCGAGCGGCACGCGCGCCGCATGCCGCACGTGCGCGGCCACCAGCGCATTGACGTGTTCCGCGCCGCGCGAGCCGCTGCGGGTCGCGCACAGGATCCGGAACCGGTTGAGCGCGTCGAACAGCGGCAGCGGATCGGGCGCCGGCGCGGCCAGCGCATCGCGCAATGCGTCAAGGTAGACGCCGAAACGCCGGGCGAGCCGCTCGACCGTCGACGACGCCAGCGTGTCGCCCGCATCGTCGTGAAACGATGCGGCGGCCGAATCGTCGGCGGGCAGCGCTTCGAGCGCCGCCTGCACGTCGCCGCGGCGGATCGCGAGCGACAGCCGCCCGATCGGCGAATCGAGACCGAAGCGGTAATTGCGTTCGAGCCATACGACGCAGTCCGCGAGCGGCGCCGCGGCGGGCGTGCCGGTGGACGCGGCTGCGGCTGCCGCTTCGCCGGCCAATGGCGATGCGGGCGCCGTCATCGATGCAAGCGCCGCATCGCCTGCGTCGAATGGCGGCAGCTCGACGGTGTCGAGCCACGCGAGTTCGTCGGCCTCGATCCAGGCCGGTGCCTTGCCGTCTGGTGCGCCGGCATCGGCGGTCAGTGCCGACTCGGCGCGCGGGGGCGGCGCGATGTCGGTCGACGACACTTCGTCATCCTGCGGTTCGTCGTCGAACAGCGACGCCTGTCGCGCATCGACTTTCGACGACCGAAGCGCCGATTTGCGCGAAACAGGCGCGGATGCCGATGGCGACGCCGGAGCCCGTGCGGAAGCGGACACCGGATGCGCGGCCGGAACCGCTGCCGGCGCCGCCTCGTCCGACACCGGCAACGCCGCGACGAACGTCGCCTCGTCGATGCCCAGCGCCTGCGCGATGCGCGTGCGCGCCGCGGCGGTGAACGCCGGCCGCGCGCTCAGCTCCGCGAATACGGCGCCGGCCTCGACCGCCGCCAGTTGGTCCTTGTCGCCCAGCAACACGAGCCGCGCACCGGGCGCGAGCGCGTCGAGCAGATGCGCGGCGAGCGCGACGTCGATCATCGACGCCTCGTCGACGACGATCAGGTCGTACGGCAACGGATTGTCGCGATGATGCCGAAAGCCGGCCGCCCCGCCGCCGCCCAGCAGCCGATGCAGCGTGTACGACGTGTCGGGCAGGCGCGCCGCGAGCTCGGGCGGCAGATCGCCGGCGCGCGCGTGCAGCGCCTCCTGCATCCGCTGCGCGGCCTTGCCGGTCGGTGCGGCCAGCGCGATGCGCAGCCCCGGGTGCGCGTCGAGCAGACAGGCCAGCACGCCGACGACGGTCGTCGTCTTGCCCGTGCCCGGCCCGCCGCTGACGATCGTCACGCGGCCCGTCAGCGCGACGATCGCCGC
Source organism: Burkholderia sp. E168m22 (assembly GCF_001319805.1). Taxonomy (NCBI): domain Bacteria; kingdom Pseudomonadati; phylum Pseudomonadota; class Betaproteobacteria; order Burkholderiales; family Burkholderiaceae; genus Burkholderia; species Burkholderia sp. E168m22. The sequence goes on along the minus strand of NZ_BBSK01000014.1, from coordinate 39,005 downwards.
GACGCGCTGCCAGTCGACTTCACCGGTGGCCGGCCCGAAGTAACGGGCGAGACTGTCGCGCAACCGGTCGGGCGACAGGCCTTCGTCCGGCGCGGCGACGCCGGCCTGCGCGACGAGCGCATCGGCGAGCCGCCGTTCGTAATCGAAATAGCGCGACAGGTACAGGTGATCGAGCCGGTCGACGATCAGCGGCCGCTCGTCGCCGCGCGCGAGCGTGCCGAACGCGACCACGCCGCTCGCGGCAAGCGCCGCGCGGACCTCGTCGAGCGGCGCTTCGTAACGCTGTGCAAGCGCGCCGAGCGCGACGCACACGTGGCCGCTCGCGGTCGCGCGGCTCGTCGCGAACGCGGCACGCGCCGCCCAGCGTGCCGACACGGACGGCGCACCGGCACGTCGCGCGAGCTCGCCGATGCGGCGCGCGAAGCCTTCCGCGAGCGCAATGCCGAAATCGGCCGGCTCGGGCAGCCGCGCGACGAGACCGCCGGTGAATTCGAGCATGTCGTCGGATGCGATCATGCGCGGCCCCCTTCCATCATCCGGTCGAGTGCGTCGACGAGCGCGCGGGCGGGCCGCCGCGCATGCACGCCGGCCGGCTCGCCGCCGCTGCGCCAACCTGGCCGCACGCCGCGCACGAACAGGTACAGGTAACCCGCGATATGCGTGTCGTAGTCGTAATCCGGCAACCGGCCGCGCAGATAGCGATGCAGCGCGACCGTGTAGAGCAGCGCCTGCAGGTGATACGCGTGATCGGCCATCGCGACGTCGAGCGCGCGCGGGCCGTAGGCGTCCGGTGTCGTGCCGAGGTGGTTCGACTTCCAGTCGACGATCCAGAAACGGCCGTCGTGTTCGACGATCATGTCGATGAAACCCTTGATGAAACCGGCGAGCGTGCCCGCCTCCAGTGCAACGTCCGGATAACCGTGCGCGACCAGCAGCCGGCGCAGCGCCAGCAGGTCGAGCGACGGCGCCGGAAACAGGAAACCCATTTCGTCGAGCCGCTTCGCCGGATCGAGATCGACGAGCCGCATGCCCGGCACGAGCTCGGTGTGCACGACGTCGTCGACGAGCCGCACCATCATCGCCGGCAGACGCGCCGCAAGCGCCGGCTCGGCCTCGACCGGCCGGTCGTGCAGCGCGCCGAGCGCGGCCGCGTGCCACGATTCGGGCTCCGTGAACCGGCTGAGTTCGAACAGGCGGTGCAGGCATTCGCCGGCCGCCGCGCCGCGCGGGAACACGAGGATGTCGTCGTCCGGCGGGTCGGTCGCAACCGTATCGGCGAATATCAGTTCGCCGTCCGGCGTCACCGCGGCGAGCGCATCGTGATCGGGCCGCAGTTCGTCGTCGGGCACGGCGGCGACACCCGCCTCCTCGCGCGCCATCGACGCGGTCAGCGAGCTGAAGCTCGCCATCCGCCACGCATCGCGCAGCACGCGCGTCGCATGGCGCGCCGCGAGCGTCTGCGACGCGTCGTGCCCGGCCGCGAGACGCTCGCGGCGCGCGGGCACGGGCAGCGGCGCGACGCTCACGGGGCCGCCCGCGAGCGCGCGCCATGCCGCCTCGAGCGCGGCTTCGTCGGGCGGCTCGTCGAGCCACGCATCGAACGCATGGCCGGCACCGGCGACGAGCCAGTTGAGCACGCTGCGCCGCGCTTCGCGCGTCGAACGCGACGACAGATAGGGCCCGGCGACGACATAGCAGCGATACACCGCGCGCGTGAGCGCCACGTAGACGAGCCGCGCGCGCTCCGCGGCCTGCTCGCGCAGCGCCTGCCGCGCCGCGTGCGCGGCCGCTTCGTCGTCGCATCCGTAATGCAGCACCGCATCGCCCGCGTCGTCGTGATATTCGCGCGCATCGGGCAGCGCGGAAGACGGCGGCTCGCGCAGTGCGCCGTCGTTCAGGAACGGACAGAACACGACCGCGTATTCGAGCCCCTTCGACTTGTGCACCGTGACGATCTGCACGAGGTTGCGATCGGATTCGAGCCGCAGTTGCGCTTCCTCGCCGCCGCCGTCCAGCCGTTGCGCGGCCAGCCAGCGCAGCGTCGGCGCGATACCCGGTTGCGCGGATGCCCGCGCCTGCGTCAACTCGGCCAGATGGTTGATGTCGGTCACGCGGCGCTCGCCGTCCGCACCGGCCATCAGCCGTTCGGCGATCCGCAGCTCGCGCGTGAACGTGCGCCACATCACCGCGAAGCCGCGTTCGCGCCACAGCAGCCGATACCGCGAGAAGCGCTCGACCCAGCTCATCGCGTCCGCACTGTCGGCCGCCGACGCGCCGGGTGGCGCATCGCCGTCGCCCTGCTCCATGCGCCACAGCGCGCCGGCATCGAGCCCGAACCAGTCGGACGCGAGCGCCGCGCGCAGACGCCGCAGGTCGCCTGGCGCATCGATCGCCGCCAGCACGCGCTCGAGCTGTTCGGCGTCGCCGGTCGAAAACACCGACGCCTGCGCCAGCTCGACGCTGCCGATGCCCCACGTCGCGAGCACGCGCTTCACGAGGCTGCCCTGCCGGTGCGTCTGCACGAGCACCGCGATGTCGCCCGGCGACAACGGCGTGTCGCCCAACCGCACTCGCCCTTCACGCGCGCCGGCCATCAGTCGTGCGATCTCGGCCGCGCAGGCCTGCGCAGCCTGCGCCTGCGCATCGCGCTTGAGCAGCGTACCTTCGCCGCCCGGCAGCGCCCACACCCGGAAATCGCCGGCCGGGCCCGGATCGGTCTCGTCGACGAACGGCGCACGCACACGCGTGCCGGCGCGCACCGCGTAATAGTCGAGCCCGTCGAGCACGAACGCGCGCGGATTCGACAGGAAGAAGCGGTTGCACGCTTCGACGATCGCGGGTGTCGAGCGCTGGTTGACCGCGAGCGTGTAGCACGCGCTCGCCCGTGCGCGCGCGGCGAGATAGGTATGCAGGTCGGCTGCGCGGAAACTGTAGATCGCCTGCTTCGGATCGCCGACGAGGAACAGCGGGCCGCCCGGCGCGAAGATCCGGTCGAAGATCGCGAACTGCAGCGGATCGGTATCCTGGAACTCGTCGATCAGCGCCGCCGGATAGCGCGCGCGCAGCGTCTCGGCGAGCCATGGATGCGCGTGCAGCGCGTGATACAGGTTCGCGAGCAGGTCATCGAACGACACGGCGCGTCGCGTGCGCTTGCGCTCGGCCAGCTCCCCGGGCGCCATGTCGAGCCATTCGGCGATCAGCGCGAGCCAGCGCGCGCGCTGCGCGGCCTCGGCTGCGGCCACGGCCGCTTCGAGCGCGTCGGCCACGTCGAAGAACGCGTGTGCGGGTGTCGCACCGCCTTTTTTGGTCGCCTTCGTCAGCGCGGTTTGCGTGAGCTTCAGCGCGGCTTTCGGCAGCGCGGCCGTCGCGTCGCCCTGCTCGAAATGCACGGCCCACGCGGCGAGCGCATCGGCGACCGCGTCGGGCTTGTGCGAGCGTTGATTCAGCACGGGCTGCGCGGCGCGCAGCAACGCATCGATCGCGTCGCGCTCGGCCGCCCACATCCGCGCCGCCTCGGCGAAGCATTCGGCCGCCGCCGCTTCGGCTGATTCGTCCGGCTCGGTCACGCCATCCCAGCGCAGCGCGGCGAGCGGCTTCTTCAGCCGGCGTGCAAGCTGTGCATCGAGCGCGGCCGGGCCGGCGCCCGATTCGACGAGCCAGGTCGCGAAGCCCGGCCAGCGCGCGGCCGCCGGTTCGACACGCGTGCGCCAGAAATCCGCCGCGAGTTCGAAGCGCAGCGACGCATCGTCGGCCTCCATGTCGAACGCGAACGGCATCGCGGCCGCGAACGGCGCTTCCTGCAGTGCACGCTGGCAGAACGCGTGGATCGTATGGATCGCCGCCTGGTCGAACGCGCGCAGCGCGCGCCGGATCCGCTTCGCGGCCGTCTCGGAGTCGAGCGCGCCGTCATCGCTGAGCGTGGTCTCCAGCAGGCGCGCGATGAACGGATCTCCGCCGTCGTCACCCGTGTCGAGCGCATGCGCAAGCTGCGCGAGCCGGCTGCGAATCCGCTCGTGCAGCTCGGCCGTCGCCGCTTTCGTGAAGGTCACGACGAGGATCTCGTCCGCGCCGAGATCCTTTTCGAGCAGCAGACGCACGTACAGCGCGCAGATGTTCCAGGTCTTGCCGGTGCCGGCCGACGCCTCGATCTGGTTGACGCCGTCGAGCGGGCAGGCGAACACGTCGAGTTCGAGCGCCTGCTGCTGCGACACGGCGCTCATGCGACCTCCTTCAGATGCTCGACGAGCGGCTCGAACACGAGCCGCGCGAGCGTGCCGAACGGCTCGTCGAGCGACGGATGCGCGCCGCGCCACGCGATCGCGATGGCCGGGTCGTCGGCTTCGCTCACGACCCGCTCGTTGATCCACACGCTCGCGGCCTTCGCCTCGCCGTCAGATACCCGCGCCCACGCACTGCGCGGGAAAAACCGCAGCGGCATGCGCCGCCCCGCGCGAAACAGCGCGGCCAGCGGCGCGAGCCGTTCGAGCGGCGCCGCGACGGGCGTCAGCTCGAACGCACCGCCGCTGCCGAACCACAGCGTGCGGCGCGGGCCGCCGGGCTCGATCGCACAGTAGACGAGATGCGCGAGCCACGCGGACAGGTAATCGCGCGCGCTCGGCCGCGCATAGCGGTAGATGACCTGCCCGGCCGGCGTCAGCCGGTTCAGCGTGCCGTGCAATTCGAGCGGCGCGCTCACCGCGTCGGCCGCCAGCATCGCGTCGTCGGCGCCGAACAGCGCCTGCTCGGTGTCGGGCCACTTCGGTGCGACGATGAGCGAGAACGGCCGCCGCTCGATCCCGTCGGCCAGCGCACGGCGCACGTTCGACGCAAGCTGCGTCATCGAACCGAGCGCCTGGTCGCGCCACACCGCCCCCGTCGCGCCGCCGGGCAGTTCGGGGCTCGCGTCCGCAATGCGCAGCGCGTGATCGTGCACGCCACCCTCGCCCGCTTCGATCAGGAGCGGCAGCACGCGCTCGGCCAGCGCGTCGCTGCCGGCAAAGTCCAGCGCGAATGGCTCGGTATCGAGTAGTTCGGCCTGTGCGTCGGCGAGCACGATGCCGAGCCGGCCGCGTAGCAACGCACGCGCCGGATGCCGCCAGAAGCGTTCGAATTCGCTGAACGCGACGGGCTCGACCGGCTCGGCCGGCAGCGGCTGCGCGAAGAACGGCTGCTCGCGCGGCTCGCCGCGCGACGCTTCGGCGGCCAGCAGCGACGCGAGTGTCGCCCGCTCGGCGTCGTACGACACGAGTTCGCTGCCCGGCTGGAAATACGCGGCCGCGAACGGTTGCAGCGGATGCTCGACGATGAACGCGCGCCGCGCGGCATCGACCGCATCCGGTGCGGCGCCGAGCCCGGCCGTGACGATCGCCAGATGATCGAGCAGCTCGTCGACGAGCGCCGCGGGCGGCAACGGCGCATTGTCGCGGATGCTGCGGCCCGTATAGGCGATCAGCAACCGGTCGCGTGCGGCGAGCAACAGGTCGAGAAACAGATTGCGCTCGTCGTCGCGACGCTGCCGGTCGCCCAGCTTCGGCAGCACGGCCATCAGGTCGAATTCATCCGCGCGCGCGAGACTCGGCAGCACGCCGTCGTCCATCCCGAGCAGGCAGACGACGCGATACGGCAGGCCGCGCAAGCTCGTCAGCGACGAGAACGTGACGCCGCCCCACGGCACCCCGCCGCGGGCCGGATCGTCGAGCGCCGCGGTGAGCCCCGCGCGCACGACGGCCGCCGGCAACGCCTCGTCCGGCGCACCTTCCGTCATCGCGGCCAGCATCGCGTCGAGCGCGTCGCGCACGCCGGCCAGCGCATCCGCATACGCGGCGCCCGAATCGAAGAAGCGCGCGAGCGTGTCGGCAAACAGCTCGCTCCAGCCGCGCGGCGTGTGCGACTCGGCGAGCCGCCGCGCGAAGCCGTCGAGATCGTCGGTGAAGCGTGCGAGCCGGCCGAGCAGTTCGGCCTCGCTGCCGGTGGCCGCCTCGATCGGCAACCACGCGCCGATCGGCGCCGCCCCTTCGGGCATCGCATAGCCGAGAAAGAGCCGCGCGAGCGCATCGGAGAACGTATGGCGCGGCGCGGGCACGGCCGCGTCGTCGCTCGCGAGCGGCGACAGCCCGCGCCGCGCGCCGGCGGCCGCGAGCCAGGTCTGCACGGTTTCGAGCGCGGCCGCGTCGATGTCGTAGCGAGCGGCCACCGCATCCACGCGCAGCCATTCGACCAGCTCCGGCGCGCCGACCTGCCGTTCCGGCAACGCGAGCCAGTCGAGCAGCACGCGCGCGACCGGGTTCGCCTGCGACGGCGGCAGGCCGGTGATCCGGTACGGCACCCGCGCGCCGCCGGCGCCGGCCGTGCCGAACACCGCGTCGATCAGCGGCCCGGCCGCGGCGAGATCGGCGACCGCGACGAGCACGTCGGACGGCTGCAGGCTCGTATCGGCGTCGAACCAGGCAAGCAGCCGGTCGTGCAGCACCTCGAGCTGGCGTGCGAGGCTGTGGCACACGTGCACCTCGATCCCCCGCTCGACCGGCGTGTCGCCGATGTCGGCTTCCGGCTGCAATTCGAGGATCGCGTTCTGCACGCGCGCGAGCCAGGTGGGTGCGGGATTCTCGACGAAACGCGACGCATCGCCCGACGCGGCGCTTTCGGTCAGTTCGTGCAGCATGTGCAGTTGCGCCTGCGTCTGCCTGCCCCATTCGGCGAGCAGCGGATGACCGACTTCCTGGTAGTCGCGCCGCCCGGCCGCATCGAGCGCCTCGGCATGCGCGGCGGTCACGATGTCGAACCAGAATTCGCGGCACGGGTTCAGCGCGTAGACGCGCACGTCGATCCAGCGCGACAGTTCGCGCAACAGCGCGACGTGCAGCGGCGGCATCGTCGGCAGCGCGAACACGCTGACCGATTCGGGCCAGTCGGCCCGCGCGACCGCGTCGGCATCGAGATGGCGCGCTTCGACGAGGAAGCGGTGTGCCGGCGGCGTGCCGCTGTCGCTCAGCTCGGCGAGCAGCGCACGCCACAGCGCAGCCTGCCAGCGCTCGTCGTCGCGCGCGGCGTCGCTGATCCCGCGCGGTGCGGCGTCGCCCGCGAGCACCGATTCGCCGGCCTGCCACGCGGCCAGCCATTCGGGGCGGTAGGTCAGATAGTGATCGAGCACGGCCGCGACGCGATGGGCCAGTTCGTAGCGCATCGCATCGTCGGAAGCCGACAGATACGCGGCGAGCCGCGGCGACGCGAGCCACGGCGCACCATCGGCCGCCTGCGCGAACAGCCGGTAGCAGCGCCACACGAGCCGGTCGGGCGCGAACGGCGAGCGCGCGGGCACCGTCAGCACGCGGCCGATCTGCGCCCACAGCCACTGCGCGAGATAGGTGAACTCGACGTTCGCGCACACGCCATTGCGCGCGGCGATGTCGAGCTCGAGACGGCGGCGCAGCGCCGCGCTCGGCACGATGACCTGTTGCGGCGCCCACGGGCCGTTGCGGGCCGGGAACGCGGTCAGATCCTCGAGCAGCGCGTCGGCCAGCGTTTCGTGACGGTTCGAATAGAAGAGATGGAGCATGAGGCGGGCGTCGGAACCTCGCACCGACGGGGCCGGGCGAACAGGATGACCAAGGATAGCAAAGGGCCGCAGCCACGGCCATCGTCCGGACAGCCAGCTTTTGCGAGCCGCGAAATACGATAGACTCGTCGCCAGTCAATACGCCGCCCCGGCGTCTTCGTCTGTCATTCAGCCCATCGATGCGCTATTCGGTCGAAATCAGAAAGTTTTTCTACAGCCAGTACTTTTTCGGCGGCCTGCGGATCGCGGTCGGCGTGTCGCTGCCGGCCGTGTTGTGCCTGATCGTGTTTCACAACCGCGAGCTTGGCTTCACGATCTCGACGGGCGCGCTCGGTGCGTGCGTGGTCGACATGCCGGGCCCGCTGAAGTACAAACACAACGAAATGCTCGCGTGCAGCGTGATCGGCTTCCTGGCCGCGCTCGCGACCGGTCTCGCGACCCCGAACATCTTCGCGCTGTGGCTCACGATCGTGCCGCTCACGTTCGTGCTGTCGCTGATCGTCGTCTACGGCAACCGCTGGCCGCAGATCAGCTTCGCGACGCTGTTCATGATGGTGATGACGCTCGAGGAGAAGTTCACGCCGCTGCAGGCGTTCGTCAACGCCGGCTGGATTCTCGCGGGCGGCCTCTGGTACACGTACTGGGCCACGCTCGTGTCGCAATGGCAGGCGCGCCGAATCGAGCAGCAGGCGCTGGCCGAAAGCCTGTTCGCCTGCGCCGACTACCTGCTCGCGCGCGCGCAGTTCTACGACCTCGACGCCGATCTCGACGAGTGCTACCGCAATCTCGTCGCCCGGCAGATCACCGCGGTCGAAACGCAGGAAACCGCGCGCGACATCGTGCTGCGCAACCTGCCGAAGCTGCGGCGCGGCAAGCTCGATCCCGGCCGCACGACGATGTACAACCTGTTCATCAACAGCGTCGACCTGCACGAGCTGTTCGTCGGCGCGCACACCGACTACCCGCTCGTGCGCAACACGTTCGGCGGCTCGGACCTGATCATTTTCTATCGCGACCTGATCCGCAAGGCCGCAGCCGATCTCGAGGAGGTCGGCCTCGCGGTGCTCGAAAACCGCGCGCCGCATTCGCACATCAGCGTGAAGGCCGAGCTGCGCGCGATCGAGTACGAGATCGAGTTGATGCGCAAGAAAAACTTCGCGGCCACCCACGCGGAAGCCTATGCGGCCGTGGTCGCGACGTTCCGGCGCATCTGGAGCGCGACGCGCCTGATCGACCGGATGCGCCGCAACCTGTCGGGCCACGCCGATCCGCAGCAAACCGAACTGAAGATCGACAAGGCGCTCACGCGCTTCCTGCAGCGCCGCCGCATGTCGCCGCTGCTGATCTTCTCGAACCTGAACATGCGCTCGCCGAGCTTTCGCCATGCACTGCGCGTGACGATCGCAGTGGCGGTCGGCTTCTGGATCGGCCGGCTGCTGCCGCTCACCAACGCGTACTGGATCGTGATGACGACCATCATCATCCTGAAGCCCGGCTATTCGCTGACCAAGCAGCGCAACGCGGCGCGTATCGTCGGTACGCTGATCGGCTGCGCGGCGAGCGTCGCGCTGATCTACACGGTCAAGGATACGCACCTGCTGATCGCGATCATGTTCGGGTCGATGGTGATGAGCTACAGCCTGCTGCTGTTCAACTATGCGGCGAGCGTCGTGTTCACGTCGTCATACGTGCTGCTGATGTTCCACCTGCTCGCGCCGGGCAGCATGCGGATCATCGGCGAACGCGCGATCGACACGGTGGTCGGCTGCATGATCGCGATCGCCGCGAGCCGGCTGTTCCCGTACTGGGAATACCGGCTGATGGGCAAGCTCGTCACCGACATGTTGACGTCCACCCGCAAGTATTTCGAGGCCGTGTGGCGTGCCGGGCGCGGCATGTCGCCGCCGGTGCCGGTGCCGACCGCCGACGGTGCCGCCGTCGTCGCGGGCGTCGCCGCCGCGATCGAATCCCCGACGGCCAGCCTCGACGACGACTACCGCTACCGCCTCGCCCGCAAGGACGTGCACATCGCGTTCGCGAACCTCGGGCAGGCGTTCCAGCGGATGATGATCGAGCCGAAGGCGCACCAGCGCTTCGTGCCCGAACTGAACGACCTGCTCGTGCAGACGCACGTGCTCGGCGCGCAGATCACGGCCGCCGCGCCGCTGATCCGCAGCGCATGCGCGGCCGACGGCGGCCTCGTCCACGACGATGCGCTGCAGCGCGGCCTCGCCGCGGTGCTCGACAATCTCGAGAAGGCCGAGGCCGGCGAGCCGCCGCCCACCGACCAGCTCGAAGCGTCGAAGCAGATCACGCGCGATCTCGATGCGATGGTCGTGTCCGCGGAAAAATCCGATGCAGTCGGCGCCGAGCTCACGCACGACCTGAAGGTGCTCGCGCACCAGTGCAAACAGATGCTCGCGTCGTCGCTGCTGATCCGCAAGGATGCGAGCGTGATCCGCCTGCCGGCCTGACCTCCGGCTGTCCGCGCCGGCAGGCCGGCCCGCGCACGACGCGGCTCGGCCACCGGCGCGCCTCGATTCAACGATCCCCCGAAGCATGCTCCACCGCTCCATGCGGCGCGCGCATTCAGCGCGCGACCGCCCCACGCCCCGTTCCGCTCGCCGCGCCAGTCAGGGAATACCCGATTCCGGTCACCGGGTCCGGCTTGTTATCATTCGTTCACATTCAAGTTGTATAGACAACTTGGCGCACTCGAACCGGCCCCGCTCGCCAGGTTCGTCGCATAACGATATCGGAGACTCGATGAAAAACTTGCAGCGCCACCTGAGCGCGCGGCACATCCGCTTTCTCGCGCTGGGCTCGGCGATCGGTACGGGCCTGTTCTACGGCTCCGCGTCCGCGATCCAGCTTGCCGGCCCGGCCGTGATCCTCGCGTACATCCTGGGCGGCGCGGCCGTCTACATGGTGATGCGCGCGCTCGGCGAGATGGCCGTGCGCGAACCCGTCGCCGGCTCGTTCGGCCACTACGCGACCGAGAACCTCGGCCCCTTCGCGGGCTTCGTCACCGGCTGGACCTACACGCTCGAAATGGTGATCGTCGCGATCGCGGACATCACCGCGTTCGGCATCTACATGGGCTTCTGGTTTCCGGACGTCCCGCAATGGATCTGGGTGCTCGGCGTCGTCGCGATCATCTGCGGGCTGAACCTGTGCCACGTGAAAGTGTTCGGCGAGCTCGAATTCTGGCTGTCGATCATCAAGGTCGGCGCGATCGTCGCAATGATCGGCGGCGGCGTCGCGATCCTGCTGACCGGCATGCACTTCGGTCATTCGGCCGACTTGCCGACGTTCGCGAACCTGTGGAACCACGGCGGCTTCTTGCCGAACGGCATCGGCGGGCTGATCGCGTCGCTGTCGGTGGTGATCTTCGCGTACGGCGGGATCGAGGTGATCGGGATGAGCGCCGGTGAGGCGAAGGACCCGGAACGCGTGATTCCGCGCGCGATCAACGCGGTGCCCGCACGCATCCTGCTGTTCTACGTGCTGACGATGGTGGTGCTGATGTCGATCAGCCCGTGGACGGGTGTCGGCAGCGACGGCAGCCCGTTCGTGCAGATCTTCTCGGCGCTCGGCGTGAAATCGGCCGCGACGATCCTGAACCTCGTCGTGATCAGCGCGGCGATCTCGGCGATCAACAGCGACATCTTCGGCGCGGGCCGGATGATGTTCGGGATGGCGCGGCAGGGTCAGGCGCCGCGCGTGCTGATGACGACATCGCGCCACGGCGTGCCGTGGGTCACGGTGCTCGTGATGGCCGGCGCGCTGCTGGTGGGCGTGCTGCTCAACTACCTGATGCCGAAGGACGTGTTCCTGGTGGTCGCCGCGATCGCGACGTTCGCGACCGTGTGGGTGTGGCTGATGATCCTGCTGTCGCAGGTGGCGATGCGTCGCCGCCTGTCGAGTGCCGAAGTCGCCGCGCTGAAGTTCAAGGTGCCGCTGTGGCCCGTCGCGCCCGCGCTGACGATCGCCTTCATGGGCTTCGTGATCGTGATGCTCGGCTGGTTCGAGGATACGCGCGTGGCGCTGTATGTCGGCGCGGCATGGCTCGCGCTGCTCGCGGCCGTGTTCTACGCACGGATTCGCCCGAAATTCGCACCTGCGTCACGTTGACGCACGGCGGACTGGCCGGTGCGGCGCGCCGGTTCCGACGCGCCTTCCGATGTCCCGGTTCCGCGCGGCGCCCGTCGCGCCGGACGCCGCGGATCGACTCCCGTGGCATGCCCCGCACGCGACCCGATCAGGCCGCGTAGCGGCGCGTCAGTGCGACGCCGCGCTCGCGGCCTCGGCCGGATGGGCCTCGTCGTACGCGTGCTTCTGCGAAATCGCGTTGTACAGGATCGTCCCGATCACGAGCAGCACGGCCACGACGATCAGGATGCTCACGTTGCGGACAGGGTTCTTCTTGCGCTGATCGTTCATGGTCGGTGCGGCTCCGTCAAATTCGTCGAAGCGGGCATTCTACGCGCTTGCGCCCACACTGCACCGCCCCGTTCGCCGCCCTCCGGCCCCGGCTTCTCCTCCGCTTTCCGTCAGCTTTCGATTGTTAATCGTTCCCATTTCGATCTAGAATCCAAAGTCTTTCATTTTGTAATGTTTCGGGTCGCTCGGGCGGCAGGCGCGCCCCGGAACGCTCCCTCGTCCACCTGCCGCACCGGAGTCTTCATGTCGAATCCGCGCACCCGCCTGCTGCCGCTCGCCGGCGCCCTCGCCGCCGCCGCAGCAGCCTTCGCGCCGCTTGCCCACGCGGCCGAGGAAGTGAGCCTGTACACCACCCGCGAGCCGAAGCTGATCCAGCCGCTCATCGACGCGTTCACGAAGCAGAGCGGCGTCAAGGTCAACACGGTGTTCGTGAAGGACGGCCTGCTCGAGCGCGTGAAGGCGGAAGGCGCGCAGTCGCCGGCCGACGTGCTGATGACGGTCGACGTCGGCAACCTGCTCGACCTCGTCGACGGCGGCGTCACGCAGCCGGTGCGCTCGAAGGTGCTCGACGACGCGATTCCCGCGAACCTGCGCGCCACGAACGGCGACTGGTACGCGCTGTCGCTGCGCGATCGCGTGCTGTACGTCGAAAAGGACCTGAAGGTCGATGCGTTCCGCTACGAAGATCTCGCCGATCCGAAATGGAAGGGCAAGGTCTGCATCCGCTCGGGCCAGCATCCGTACAACACCGCGCTCGTCGCGGCGATGATCGCGCACGACGGCGAGGCCGCGACCGAGACATGGCTGCGCGGCGTGAAGGCGAACCTCGCACGCAAGGCGACCGGCGGCGACCGCGACGTCGCGCGCGACATCCTCGGCGGCATCTGCGACGTCGGCCTCGCGAACGCTTACTACGTCGGCCACATGAAAAACGCCGAACCGGGCAGCGATGCGCGCAAATGGGGCGACGCGATCAAGGTCGTGCGGCCGACCTTCGCGAACGCGAAGAGCGGCGGCACGCACGTGAACATCAGCGGCGCGACGGTCGCGAAGCACGCGCCGCACAAGGCCAACGCGGTGAAACTGCTCGAATATCTCGTGTCGCCGGAAGCGCAGGCGCTGTATGCGCAGGCGAACTACGAATACCCGGTGCGCGCGAACGTGAAGCTCGACCCGGTGATCGCCAGCTTCGGCACGCTGAAAGTCGATCCGCTGCCGCTGGCGGACATCGCGAAGCATCGCAAGCAGGCGAGCCAGCTCGTCGACAAGGTCGGCTTTGACAACTGACGCATCGCCCGCCCGCGCCTGCCGCGAGCCGAGCGGCCTGCGCCTGCGGCCGCGCGCGGGCAGCCTGTGGCTGCTCGCGGCGCTGACGATCGCCGCGGCGGTCGCGGCGCCGCTCGCGGTGCTCGTGGCCGCCGCCTTCGACGCCGATCTCGCGCACTGGCGGCATCTCGCGGAATTCGTGCTGCCGCAGGCGCTCGTCAATACGCTGCTGCTGCTCGCCGGGGTCGGCACGATCGTGTCGATCGTCGGCACCGGCTGCGCATGGCTCGTCACCGCCTACGATTTTCCCGGCCGCCGGACCCTGACCTGGGCACTGCTGCTGCCGCTCGCGGTGCCCACCTACATCGTCGCGTTCGCGTATCTCGATCTGCTGCATCCGATCGGCCCCGTGCAAGGCGCGATCCGCTGGCTGCTCGGCTTCGACAGCCCGCGCCAGTTCCGTCTGCCCGACCTGCGTTCGCTGCCCGGCGCGATCTTCGTGCTCGGCTTCGTGCTGTATCCGTATGTCTATCTGAGCACGCGCGCGATGTTCGTCACGCAGTCCGCGAGCCTGCTCGAGGCCGCGCGCACGCTCGGCGCGGGCCGCCTCGCGACGTTCTGGCGCGTCGTCGTGCCGCTGGCCCGCCCGGCGATCGCGGTCGGCGTGAGCCTCGCGCTGCTCGAAACGCTGAACGATATCGGCGCGTCGGAATTCCTCGGCGTGCAGACGCTGACCGTGTCCGTCTATACGACGTGGATCACGCGCTCCGATCTCGCCGGCGCCGCGCAGATCGCGCTGGCGATGCTCGCGATCGTCGTCGGCATGATCGCGCTCGAACGCTATGGGCGCCGCCGCCAGCGCTACGCGCACGGCCGACGCATGCGGCCGATCGCGCCGCGCCGCCTGACCGGCGCGGCCGCGCTGGGCGCCGCCGTGCTCGGCTGGCTACCCGTCCTGCTCGGCTTCGGCGCGCCGGCCGCGTACCTCACGGTCGAAACGGCCAAGCGGCTGCACCTCGTCGGCGGCATCTCCGCGCAATTGATGACGGGGCTCGCGAACACGCTGACGATCGCGACCGCCGCCACCGTCGCGACGCTCGCGTGCGGACTCGTCGTCGCGTGGGCCGCCCGCGCGCAGCGCGACAGCGCCGGTGCGGGCCCTGCCCGCCTGTGCGCGCGGATCGCGAGCCTCGGCTACGCGGTGCCAGGCACCGTACTCGCGATCGGCCTGCTGATTCCGTTCGCGGCGGCCGACCGGCTGTTCGGCGCGGCGCTCGGCCGCGACGGGCTGCTGCTGATGGGTTCGGCGACCGCGCTCGTGATCGCCTATACCGTGCGTTTTCTCGCGATCCCGGCCGGCGGCATCGAGGCCGGCCTCGCGCGCATTCCGCCGTCGCTCGAACAGGCCGCGCGCTCGCTCGGCGAGACGGCCGGCGGCACGTTGCGCCGCATCCACCTGCCGCTGTTGCGGCCCGCGCTCACGACGAGCGCGCTGCTGGTGTTCGTCGACGCGATGAAGGAGCTGCCGGCCACGCTGCTGCTGCGTCCGTTGAATTTCGACACGCTCGCGACCTGGCTGTATGCGGAAGCCGCGCGCGGCACCTATGAAGAAGGCGCGGTCGCCGCGCTCGCGATCGTGCTGGCCGGGCTCGTGCCCGTGATCCTGCTCGCCCGCACCCGCCACAAGATCGGAGCCTGACACCGTGAACCTGCTCGAACTCGACGACCTCTGCGTCGCCTACGACACGCCGCACGGCCGCCGCACCGTGGTCGACGGCCTGAGCCTCGCGCTGCCGCGCGGCGACATCGGCTGCCTGCTCGGCGCGTCCGGCTGCGGCAAGACCACCGTGCTGCGCGCGATCGCCGGCTTCGAACCCGTGCGCATGGGGCGCATCGTGCTGGACGGCACGCCGGTCGCGGCGCCGTCGCTCGACGTGCCGCCCGAGCGGCGGCGCATCGGCATGATGTTCCAGGATTACGCGCTGTTTCCGCACCTGAGCGCGGCCGACAACGTCGCGTTCGGCCTGCGGCGCATGCCGAAGGCCGAACGGCGCCTGCGCATCGCGGAGATGCTCGACCTCGTCGGCCTAGCCGATTCCGGCGACGCGTATCCGCACGAACTGTCGGGCGGCCAGCAGCAGCGCGTCGCCCTCGCACGCGCCCTTGCACCGTCGCCGGAATTGCTGCTGCTCGACGAGCCGTTCTCGAATCTCGACGTCGATACGCGCGAGCGGCTCGCGTTCGAGCTGCGCGACATCCTGAAGCACACGGGCCACACCGCGATCCTCGTCACGCACAATCAGGCGGAAGCGTTCGCGATCGCCGACCGGATCGGCGTGATGAAGGACGGCCGGCTCGCGCAATGGGACACGCCGTATGCGCTGCACCATCATCCGGCCAGCCCGTTCGTCGCGGATTTCGTGCGCCGCGACGCGCTGGCCGACGAGCGCGCACGCGCGCTGGCGCGCGGCCGCTGAAGCCGCGCGGCCGACGCGGCGGCAAGCCCGTCAGGCCGGCTCGGCCAGATCGCGCACGGGCAGCGCGGTCGAATACTTGATCTGCTCCATCGCGAACGACGAACTGACGTCGAACAGCGGCACCGTGCGAATCAGTTGCTTGTAGACGCGGTCGTAATCGTCGATGCCGGCCACCACCACGCGCAGCAGGTAATCGGTCTCGCCGCTCATCCGGTACACCTCGACCACTTCCGGCATGTCGCGCACCGCCTGCGTGAAACGCTGCGCCCATTCCTCGGTGTGCTGGTTCGTGCGGATCGCGACGAACACGGTCGTGCCGACCCCGAGCTTGCGCGGATCGCACAGCGCGACCTGCGCGCGAATCGCGCCGGTTTCCTTCAGCCGCTGCACGCGCTTCCAGCACGGCGTCTGCGACAGGTTCACGCGCTGCGCCAGCTCCGCGATCGGCAGCGTGGCATCCGCCTGCAGCAGCTCCAGCAGCTTGCGATCGATGGCGTCCATTTCTCCATTCCCTCGTCGATAGAAATTTATTCTATTCATCCTGCCCAACGGGGAACAATATGAAAAGTGTCTCGGCACGTCGACCGGTGTAAATACCGATCCGCCACGCGCTCGCCGCCCCAAATGAAACAGGCGACGCCACCCGCGAGGGGTGGCGTCGCCTGACATCGTCGCGCGTCGCGGCTTGCACGCCGCGCCCGGGCCGGCGCTCACACGCCGCCGGCCGCCACGCCGATCAATACGCGACCGTCGCGATTTCGCGCACGAAGCTGTCCTGCTCGAGCGCGTCGACGAACGCGACCGCGTAGTCTTCCGCCGAGATCTTGCTGTTGCCCTGCGCGTCCACGATCAGCTTGCCGACGCCGGTGCGGAACGTGCCCGTGCGCTCGCCCGGCGCGATCAGCGCGGCCGGCGCGAAGAAGGTCCAGTCGAGATCGGTGACCGTCTTCAGGTAGTCGAATGCATCGCGGTGCGCGAGCGCCTGCGGCTTGTACGCGTCCGGAAAACCTTCGGTGTCGACGAGTTGCTTGCCCGGCGCGACTTCGAGCGAACCGGCGCCGCCTACCACGACGAGCCGCTTCAGGCCGGCCTGGCGCGTGCCGGCGACCAGCGCCTTCGCGGCCGCGACGACCTGCGCCGCATCTTCCTGCTTCGGGCCGTACGCGCTTGCGACGACGTCATGGCCCGGCAGCGCGGCGGCGATGCTGGCCGCGTCGAACAGGTCGGCCGCCTTCGCGGTGATGCCGTCGCCGGACGCGCCCGGATGGCGCGACAGCGCCGTGACGCGGTGGCCGCGTCGCACGGCTTCCGCCGCGATGCGCGAGCCGATCGTGCCGGTGGCGCCGAACAGCGCGATATTCAACGAACGTTGCGTCATATCGATTCTCCAGTAATGAAAATATGTAACACAGTTAATTACACATAAGACCGAAAAAAACGGGGCGAAGCCCCCGTTGCGCCGATCGCCGCGCGTACGCGCCGTCCGGCTTCCTGCCCTGCCCGCCGTCGGTCACCCCCCGGCGCGCGCCGCCCGTTGCGTGCGCTGCTCCCGATCCAGCATGTCGGCCGTCACGTCGACCAGCGTGCGCGTGGCGAGCGAAGCCTCCATTGCGCGCTGCGCGTCGCCGATATAGCCGGTCAGCACGCCCTGGATGTGCCGCCCGACGAGACACGCCGGATTCGGCGCCTCGCGGTGCAGCGCGAACAGTTGCGCATCGTCGACCGCGCGATACACGTCGAGCAGCGTGATCTCACCGGGCTCGCGCGCCAGCAGCGCACCGCCGCCCGCGCCGAGCTGCGACGTGGTCAGGCCCGCGGCCGCCAGCATCGACAGCAACCGGCGAATCAGCGCCGGATTCGTATTCACGCTGCCCGCGATGATGTCGGACGACAACGGCACGCCTTCCTGCATCGACAGCAAGGCAAGCACGTGAACGGCAAACGCGAACCGGCTGCTGGTATTCATTCCTGACTCACTCGGCGACGCCGGCCCGACCCGCAACCGGCGACTTGTGTAACCATCATAATTACATTTTGCGAATCGTGCAAGCCCGCGTCATTCGCCGCTCGCGGATTTCGCCCCCGCGGCGTTCTGCTGGCTCCACTGCTGGAGTTTCTTGCCGGCTTCGGCGATCTTCGCGCCCGCTTCGGAAGCCGCATGCGCGACGACCGCGGACGCCGCCGCGTCGATCTGCGCCTGCGCGGCCGATGCGAGGCCGCTCGCGGACAGCGGCGGCACGGCCGACGCCGCGGACGCGATGCCGGCCTTCGCCGCGTTAATCTGTTGATTGACGGTGCTCGCCACCTGGTCGAGCGCCTTGGCCGCATTGTTCGCGGCATCGGCGGCCGCGCTCGCGGCCGTATCGGGTTGCGCGGCCGGCGTGCCGGACTTCTCGCAGCCCGCGAGCAACAGCAGCGCACCGGCGGCCACGGCCGCCAGCACGGACCCGGGCACACGACGCGCCCGCGATGTCTTCATGTTCATCAGCAATCTCCGGCCGCGCGTGGCGCGACCTCGTGGTTGGACCGGTGTCGATGATACCGCCTGTGGAACAGGCCAAATAACGACCCGTCATTAAAAATGCCTTTCAATTTCGGATTCGTCTGATTCAATCGCACGCGCCACGCCTCTAAAGTGGGCACGCTTCAATCCGCTTCGTACGTGTCCCCCTTTTCCTCGTTATGGCTTTCCTCGTCGACTGGCTCATCGCCCTGGCCGCGCTGCTCGCCGCCACCCTCTTCCTGTGCCTGCGTGCGCCGTCGGCGCGCCGCCTCGCCGAATCCGGGCGTCCGCGCCGCATCGCCTGCGCGCGCTTGCTCACGCAGGCCGTGATCGGGTTCTGGACCGCGGCACTGATCGTCGCGCAAGGCATCCTCGGCGCCGACGCCGACGGCCAGTCCCTCGCGGGCTTCGCGGCGCTTGCCTTCGCCGCGCTCGGGCTGGCGACCGTCGCCGCCTACTGGTCGGCCTGCGCGCTGCGGCTGCGCCGGCCGCCCGCGCTGTTCGCACGCCACTGACGCGCCAGATCGGTGCGTGATACCGCATCGCCGCGCACCGCCTCGTTCATCGTACGCACCAGTTCAGCACGTCTCGCACCAGCTACGTGCAATCGACGCGCCCCTCGAGCGGCGTCGATCACGCTTCGATCCCGTGCACGATTCACCGGAATGCCGCATGGCGCGGCATCCAGGCACCAATTCCACGCAATCGTTCACCAGGTTGGCTCGATATTTGCATTCCTTGCCCGTTTTTTGCGCAAGGAAGCCACGGCATGGATGGTCTGAAATCCGGCGTCGACACACTGTTCCTGTTGATCGGCGCCGTCATGGTGCTCGCGATGCACGCGGGCTTCGCGTTTCTCGAACTCGGCACGGTCCGCAAGAAGAACCAGGTCAACGCGCTCGTGAAGATCCTGGTCGACTTCTCGGTGTCGACGCTCGCGTACTTCTTCATCGGCTACACGATCGCGTACGGCGTCGAATTCTTCGACGACATCGGCACGCTGTCGCAGCACAACGGCTACGCGCTCGTCCGCTTCTTTTTCCTGCTGACGTTCGCGGCGGCGATCCCGGCGATCGTGTCGGGCGGCATCGCGGAGCGCGCGAAGTTCAACCCGCAACTCGTCGCGACGCTGATCATCGTCGGCTTCATCTATCCGTTCTTCGAAGGGATCGCCTGGAACGAGCGCTTCGGCGTGCAGGCCTGGCTCGCGCACGCGTTCGGCGCGCCGTTCCACGACTTCGCGGGCTCGGTGGTCGTGCACGCGTTCGGCGGCTGGGTCGCGCTGCCGGCCGTGCTGCTGCTCGGCGCGCGCCACGGCCGCTATGCGAAGGACGGCCGGATTGCCGCGCACCCGCCGTCGAACATCCCGTTCCTCGCGCTCGGCGCGTGGGTGCTCGCGGTCGGCTGGTTCGGCTTCAACGTGATGAGCGCGCAGACGCTCGACAAGATCAGCGGCCTCGTCGCGGTGAACTCGCTGATGGCGATGGTCGGCGGCACGCTCGCCGCGTGGATGGCCGGCCGCAACGACCCGGGCTTCACGTACAACGGGCCGCTCGCGGGCCTCGTCGCGGTATGCGCGGGCTCCGACGTGATGCACCCGATCGGCGCGCTCGTCACGGGCGCCGCGGCCGGTGCGCTGTTCGTCGCGATGTTCACCTGCGTGCAGAACCGCTGGCGCATCGACGACGTGCTCGGCGTGTGGCCGCTGCACGGGATGTGCGGCGCACTCGGCGGCCTCGCGGCCGGCGTGTTCGGGCTGCCGGCGCTCGGCGGCCTCGGCGGCGTGTCGTTCCTGTCGCAGCTCGTCGGCACGCTCGGCGGCATCGCGATCGCGACCGCGGGCGGCACGCTCGTCTACGGCGCGCTGAAGGCGACCGTCGGCCTGCGTCTCGATCGCGAAGCCGAATTCGACGGCGCCGACCTGTCGATCCACCGCATCTCGGCCACGCCCGAGCGCGATTGAGCGCAAACGCTTGCGATCGGCGTCCGCCAGCTCACCTGACGGACGCCCGACGCCTCATTACGTTTTCGATTCAAAAAACTTTCATCTAGCGTCCTTACACTTCCGTCCAGTTTTCAATATGCCTTCGCGAAGCTTGCCGCTCGCCCGCTTCGCGAAGGCCATTCTTCCAACAACCGAAACTGGACTCCACATGCCCGCGTTGCCCAATGCTTCCCGTCGTCAGGCCCTGAAGATCCTCGCCGGCGCGCCGATGCTGCCCCTTTCCGGCCTCGCGCTGCCGGCCCTGCTGACGGGTTGCGGCGGCGACGACGATCCCGCGTCCACGCCGGCGCCGGTCGCCGCTGCCTATACGTCGGCGGCATTCTCGGCGATGACCGCGCCGACGCTCGACAACGCGGCCGCGATGGCCACGACGACGGTCGGCTCGACGCTGTCGGTGTCGTTCTCGGACGGCTCGTCGCGCAACTTCAAGCTCGCGTACAAGCCGTTCTTCGTGACGGGCGACATGGTGCCGGACGGCAACGGCGGCACGACGCTCGCGGGCGGCTACTACGACATCAACAACCAGCCGATCATCGATCGCTCGGTCGCCGGCAAGGAACGCCAGTTCTATTCCGACTGCCCGGACGGCAGCTCGCTGCTGACGCTGAAGAACGCGAACGTCCCCGGCGTGAAGGGCAACACGGTGTTCGCGGTCGTGCAGTTCGAATACACGACGCGCGACCAGGCGAGCGCGTCGCAGTACGGCCAGCTGCCGTCGCCGATCGCCGTGCTCACGCTCGACCAGGACCCGGCCACCGGCGCGCTGAGGGTCGTGAAGTACCACAACGTCGACACGTCGAAGGCGCACGGCCTGTGGATCACCTGCGGCGCGAGCCTGTCGCCGTGGGGCACGCACCTGTCGAGCGAGGAATACGAGCCGGACGCGACGAAGGCCGCGACCGATGCGCAGTTCAAGGCGTTCAGCAAGAACACGTTCGGCGACGAGACGAAGGCGAACCCCTACCACTACGGCCACCTGCCCGAGATCACCGTGAATCCGGACGGCACCGGCACCGTGAAGAAGCACTACTGCCTCGGCCGCATCTCGCACGAGCTGATCCAGGTCATGCCGGACCAGCGCACCGTGATGATGGGCGACGACGCCACCAACGGCGGCCTGTTCATGTTCGTCGCCGACAAGGCGGCCGACCTGTCGGCCGGCACGCTGTACGTCGCGAAGTGGACGCAGACGTCGTCCGCCGGCGCCGGCACCGCGACGCTGACGTGGATCAAGATCGGCCACGCGACCAGCAGCGAGATCGAGACGCTCGCGAACACGCTGAAGGCGTCGGACATCATGGACCTGGTGACGACCGATCCGAACGATGCGAGCTACACGAAGATCCACTTCGGCGGCAAGTTCAACTGGATGCGCGTGAAGCCGGGGATGGAGAAAGCGGCCGCGTTCCTCGAGACGCACCGCTACGCGGCGCTGCTCGGCGGCAGCATGGCGTTCACGAAGCTCGAAGGCACGACCGTGAACGCGAAGGACAAGATCGTCTACACGGCGATGTCGCGGATCGAAACGTCGATGGTCAAGGGCAACGCGGTGTCGCGCGACGTCGCGGTCGACAAGAAGATCGCCGCGGGCGCCGTCTACGCGCTGAACCTGAAGGCCGGCCAGCGCGACACGACGGGTGGCGCGATCGACAGCGAATGGGTGCCGGTCGACATGGGTGCGCCGGCCGCGCTGGTCGGCGAGGATCTCGCCGCGGCCGACGCGCTCGGCAACCTCGCGAACCCGGACAAGATCGCGAACCCGGACAACCTGAAGTTCTCCGAAAAGCTGCGCACCCTCTTCATCGGCGAAGACTCGGGCATGCACGTGAACAACTTCCTGTGGGCCTACAACGTCGACACGAAATCGCTCTCGCGCGTGCTGTCGTGCCCGGCCGGCGCCGAATCGACGGGCCTGCACGCGGTCGACGAGATCAACGGCTGGACCTACATCATGAGCAACTTCCAGCATGCGGGCGACTGGGAATCGCCGCTGCACGACAAGGTCAAGCCGACGCTCGACCCGCTCGTGCGCGCGAACTACAAGGATCGCTTCGGCGCCAGCGTCGGCTACCTGACGGCCGAGCAGACCAGCATCAAGCTCGCGAAGGGCTGATTCCCACGCGAGGCGGAGGCGTTGCTCCCTTGACCGGGCGCCTCCGACCAGGCGTCGTTTCTTCATCACCGTTCATTCGTCGGCGCTCCACGCCGTTTCACGCGCGATGCCCACTGCGGGCGTCGCGCTTTTTTTTGCGTGCGGGGATCGTGAGAGCGGCGCACAACGCACCTGCAAGCAGGCGCGAAGCAGCCCTGGACAGACGTTTGCGGCGATCGGGGGATAATACGGGCCTGACGCGTCCGGACGGACGGTCGGAACGACAGGCAAAAAAAAGCGCCACGGAGACCGTGGCGCTAAAAAAGTTCTAGCCATTCCGAGGGCCGTGCTAGAACCTGAGAGACTGCGCGAAACATCGTTGCCGGTTAAACTCTTGAAACGATGTTTCGAAAACGTGAGACATTCTTTCCGTTTCCGCCCGACAAGTCAAGCGGTATTTGCACCGGTTCATGCACTTTCCAGCAACGCTCATTTGAGCGTTTTCCTAATAAACCAAGGGTGAACCCGTAAAATCGCATCGAATGACCGGTTCACCCGCGGAACATGCATCCTTTGACAATAGTCCTACAATACCAACAAAATTGAAATCGAGTTTCGGAATTAGAGAGAATCCCTCGTGTCGACAACTGTAACCTCTCCCGCGTCGCGGGACCGTGAATCGTCGCCCGACGAGATCACCGCCCTCGCCCGCGGCCTCGCCGTGCTGCGCCGCATCGCGGCTGCCGACGCCCCCGTCAGCAATCGCGAACTGACCGAATTGACCGGCATCCCGAAGCCGACCGTCTCGCGCATCACCGCGACGCTCGTCAGCGCCGGCTTCCTGTTCCAGTTGCCCGACAGCGAGCGCTTCGTGCTGACCGCGTCGGTGCTCGAACTGAGCCACGGCTTCCTGCGCAACTTCGACATCCGCGCGCGTTCGCGGCCGTTCATGATCGAACTGGCCGAACGCACGTCGCTGTCCGTGCACCTCGCGGTGCGCGACCGGCTCGACATGGTCGCGATCGACGTGATCCGCCCACGCTCGGCCGTGCTCGTCACGCGCCTCGAGATCGGCTCGCGGATGGACATCGCGCGTACGGCGGTGGGGCGCGCGTACCTCGCCGCGCTCGAGGACGACGAGCGGCGGCAACTGCTCGAGTCGCTGCGCACCACGGCCGGCGACGACTGGCCGCACGTGTCCGCTCGCCTCACGCCCGCGCTCGACGAAGCGATGCGCGACGGCCACGCGATCGCGATCGGCGAATGGCGCGAGGGCCTGAATGCGGTCGCCGCCGGGTTCGTCGGCCCGTCCGGTCAACGCTATTCAGTGAATTGCGGCGGCGCGGCGCACCAGTGTCCGCCCGAATGGCTGCGGGAACAGGTGGTGCCGGCGCTGCAGGAATGCATCGCGAAAATCACCCGCGAAATCGGCGGCGCGCCGGCCCGGCGCGTCGGCGTGTAATCGTTTCGTCATCGCCGTGTCGCGTTCTGTAACGACCGTAACCCGTTGAAAGATAGACCGCTGGACTGTAACGGGGACGGCACGTAGGATCATGCCCATCGTCGCGCCGCATTCGCGGTGCGCACCGCTCTTTTCCCGCGGATCGGCGGGGCCCCGGACCGAGCCGGGCCGCCCCGTCCCGTCACCCGCACGCCCACGCGCAGCCCAGCAGTCCGATTTTCCGGCCCGCCGCGCCGTCTTCCTGACAGAACACGATGGATAACGAACAAAAGCCCACGCCCCCTTCGAAAGACTCCGCGCCCGCCGCTGCACGGCGCCCGCGCCGCACGCTGCTGATCGGCACCGTCGCGGTCGTCGTCATCGGCGGCCTGCTGTGGTGGCATCCGTGGAACCGCACGCCCGCGACAGGCAGTTCGGCGCAAGGCGCGGGCGCCAGCGCGGCCGCAGGCAGCCATCGCGGCCGCGGCGGCCCCGCTGCAATGGCGAACGTTCCGCAGCCGGTGCAGGTCGCCCCCGTGACGCAGGGCGAGATGCCGATCGTGCTGTCCGCGCTCGGCACCGTCACGCCGCTCGCGAACGTGACGGTCAAGACGCAGTTGTCGGGCTACCTGCAGTCGGTGTCGTTCCAGGAAGGCCAGATCGTCAAGAAAGGCGACGTGCTCGCGCAGATCGACCCGCGCCCGTACCAGGTCGCGCTCGAGAACGCCGAAGGCACGCATGCGCGCGACGCGGCGCTGCTCGCGACGGCCCGCCTCGACCTGAAGCGCTACCAGACGCTGCTGTCGCAGGACTCGATCGCGTCGCAAACCGTCGATACGCAGGCATCGCTCGTCAAGCAATACGAAGGCGCGGTGAAGACCGACCAGGCCGCGATCGATTCCGCGAAACTCAATCTCACCTATGCGCGCATCACGGCGCCGGTCTCCGGCCGCGTCGGCCTGCGCCAGGTCGACCCCGGCAACTACGTGACGCCGGGCGACACCAACGGCATCGTCGTGATCACGCAGTTGCAGCCGATGAGCGTGAT
This sequence comes from Burkholderia sp. E168m22, assembly GCF_001319805.1. Taxonomy (NCBI): domain Bacteria; kingdom Pseudomonadati; phylum Pseudomonadota; class Betaproteobacteria; order Burkholderiales; family Burkholderiaceae; genus Burkholderia; species Burkholderia sp. E168m22. The sequence continues at coordinate 14,175 of NZ_BBSK01000014.1, read as the reverse complement.
CTTCACGACGTCGGAAGACAACCTGCCGCAGATCCTCAAGCAGGTGAACGCCGGCCAGAAGCTGTCGGTCACCGCCTACAACCGCAACAACACCGTGCCGCTCGAAACGGGCTCGCTCGCGACGCTCGACAACCAGATCGACACGAGCACCGGCACGGTCAAGCTGCGCGCGAACTTCGATAACAAGGAAGGCATGCTGTTCCCGAATCAGTTCGTGAACACGCGGCTGCTCGTCGACGTGATGCGCAACGCGACGATCGTGCCGACCTCCGCCGTGCTGACGGGGTCGATCGGCCAGTTCGTCTATGTCGTGAAACCCGACAACACGGTGACGGTGCGCAAGGTCACGGTCGGCCCGGTCGACGGCGAACGCACGAGCATCGTCAGCGGCGTGACGCTCGGCGAGCGCGTGGTGACCGACGGCTCGGACCGTCTGCGCGAAGGCTCGAAGATCTCGATTCCGGCCGACAAGCCGAAGGGCGCATCGGGCGCGCGCGGCGCAGGGGCCGCATCGGGTGCATCGGCTGCGTCCGGTGCCGGCGGCCATCGCGGCGGACACCGGCACGGCGCGTCGCAAGCCGCGGCCCCCGCGGCCCAGTAACGCGCGGGCCGCTCGATGAATCCATCCCGCCTCTTCATTCTCCGGCCGGTCGGTACCGCTCTCCTGATGGCGGCGATCATGCTGGCCGGCCTCGTCGCGCTGCGCTTCCTGCCGCTCGCCGCGCTGCCCGAGGTCGACTACCCGACGATCCAGGTCCAGACCTTCTACCCGGGCGCGAGCCCGGAAGTGATGACGTCGTCGGTCACCGCGCCGCTCGAACGCCAGTTCGGGCAGATGCCGTCGCTGAACCAGATGTCGTCGCAAAGCTCGGCCGGCGCGTCGGTGATCACGCTGCAGTTCTCGCTCGACCTGCCGCTCGACATCGCCGAACAGGAGGTGCAGGCCGCGATCAACGCGGCCGGCAACCTGCTGCCGTCCGACCTGCCCGCTCCGCCGATCTACGCGAAGGTGAACCCGGCCGATGCGCCGGTGCTGACGCTCGCCGTCAAGTCGAAGACGCTGCCGCTCACGCAGGTGCAGGATCTCGCCGACACGCGCCTCGCGATGAAGATCTCGCAGATCGCGGGTGTCGGCCTCGTCAGCCTGTCGGGCGGCAACCGCCCGGCGGTGCGAATCCAGGCGAACCCCACCGCGCTCGCGAAGTACGGGATGAACCTCGATGACCTGCGCACGACGATCTCGAACCTGAACGTCAACACGCCGAAGGGCAACTTCGACGGTCCGACGCGTGCGTACACGATCAACGCGAACGACCAGCTGACGAGCGCCGACCAGTACAACAGCGCGGTCGTCGCGTACAAGAACGGCCGCCCGGTGATGCTGACCGACGTCGCGACGGTCGTCGCCGGCTCGGAGAACACCAAGCTCGGCGCGTGGGTGAATTCGGACCCGGCGATCATCCTGAACGTGCAGCGTCAGCCGGGCGCGAACGTGATCGCGACCGTCGACGCGATCAAGGCGCAGTTGCCGAAGCTGCAGGAAACGCTGCCGGCCGCGCTCGACGTCGAGATCGTCACCGACCGCACGACGATGATCCGCGCGGCCGTGCGCGACGTGCAGTTCGAGCTGCTGCTCGCGGTCGCGCTCGTCGTGCTGGTGATGTACCTGTTCCTCGCGAACGTCTACGCGACGATCATCCCGAGCCTGTCGGTGCCGCTGTCGCTGATCGGCACGCTCGCGGTGATGTACATGGCCGGCTTCTCGCTGAACAACCTGTCGCTGATGGCGCTCACCATCGCGACCGGTTTCGTCGTCGACGACGCGATCGTGATGATCGAGAACATCGCGCGCTACGTCGAGGAAGGCGAATCGGGGCTCGAGGCCGCGCTGAAGGGCTCGCGGCAGATCGGCTTCACGATCATCTCGCTGACGGTGTCGCTGATCGCGGTGCTGATCCCGCTGCTGTTCATGGGCGACGTGGTCGGGCGCCTCTTCCATGAATTCGCGATCACGCTCGCGGTGACGATCGTGATCTCGGCGATCGTATCGCTCACGCTCGTGCCGATGCTGTGCGCGAAGCTGCTGCGCCACTCGCCGCCGCCCGAGAGCCACCGCTTCGAGGCGCGCGTGCACCGCGCGATCGACTGGGTGATCGCGCGCTACGCGGTCGCGCTCGAATGGGTGCTGAACCGCCAGCGCTCGACGCTCGTCGTCGCGCTGCTGACGCTCGGGCTGACCGCCCTGCTCTATGTCTACGTGCCGAAGGGCTTCTTCCCCGCGCAGGACACCGGCGTGATCCAGGCGATCACGCAGGCGCCGCAGTCGATCTCGTACGGCGCGATGGCCGAACGCCAGCAGACGCTCGCGGCCGCGATCCTGAAGGACCCGAACGTCGACAGCCTCACGTCGTTCATCGGCGTCGACGGCAGCAACATCACGCTGAACAGCGGCCGGATGCTGATCAACCTGAAGGCGCGCGACGAACGCACCGAAACCGCCGCGCAGATCATCCGCGACCTGCAGCAGCGCGTGTCGAACATCACCGGCATTTCGCTGTTCATGCAGCCGGTGCAGGATCTGACGATCGACTCGACGGTCAGCCCGACGCAGTACCAGTTCATGCTGACGAGCCCGAACTCGGAAGAGTTCGCGACCTGGGTGCCGAAACTCGTCGCGCGGCTGCAGCAGGAGCCGTCGCTCGCCGACGTCGCGACCGACCTGCAGAGCAACGGCCAGTCGGTGTACATCGAGATCGACCGCGCGAGCGCCGCGCGTTTCGGCATCACGCCGGCGACCGTCGACAACGCGCTGTACGACGCGTTCGGCCAGCGCATCGTGTCGACCATCTTCACGCAGTCGAACCAGTACCGCGTGATTCTCGAATCGGAGCCGAAGGAGCAGCACTACGCGCAATCGCTGAACGACATCTACCTGCCGTCGGCCGGCGGCGGCCAGGTGCCGCTGACGTCGATCGCGTCGTTCCACGAGCGGCCGTCGCCGCTGCTGGTCGCGCACCTGTCGCAGTTCCCGTCGACGACGATCTCGTTCAACCTCGCACCGGGCGCATCGCTCGGCGAGGCCGTCAAGGCGATCGAGGCCGCCGAGAAGGACATCGGGCTGCCCGGCTCGTTCCAGACGCGCTTCCAGGGCGCGGCGCTCGCGTTCCAGGCGTCGCTGTCGAACCAGCTGTTCCTGATCCTCGCGGCGATCGTCACGATGTACATCGTGCTCGGCGTGCTGTACGAGAGCTACATCCACCCGATCACGATCCTGTCGACGCTGCCGTCGGCCGGCGTCGGCGCGCTGCTCGCGCTGATGATCACCGGGCACGACCTCGACATCATCGGGATCATCGGCATCGTGCTGCTGATCGGCATCGTGAAGAAGAACGCGATCATGATGATCGACTTCGCGCTCGAGGCCGAACGCGTCGAAGGCAAGCCGCCGCGCGAGGCGATCTATCAGGCCTGCCTGCTGCGCTTCCGGCCGATCCTGATGACGACGCTCGCCGCACTGCTCGGCGCGGTGCCGCTGATCGTCGGCTCCGGCGCGGGCTCCGAGCTGCGCCAGCCGCTCGGGATCGCGATCGCCGGCGGCCTGATCGTGTCGCAGGTGCTGACGCTGTTCACGACACCCGTGATCTACCTCGGCTTCGATTCGCTCGCGCGCCGCGTACGCGGCTGGTTCGAGCGGCACGGGCCGGGCGCCGATGCAGGCAAGCACACGGGTGCATAACCGATGAACCTGTCGCGCCCCTTCATCACCCGCCCCGTCGCGACGACGCTGCTCGCGCTCGGCGTCGCGCTCGCGGGCCTGTTCGCGTTCATCAAGCTGCCGGTGTCGCCGCTGCCGCAGGTCGACTTTCCGACGATCTCGGTGCAGGCGTCGCTGCCGGGCGCGAGCCCGGAAACGGTCGCGACCAGCGTGACGAGCCCGCTGGAGCGGCACCTCGGCTCGATCGCGGACGTCTCCGAAATGACGTCGACGAGCACCGTCGGCAATGCGCGGATCATCCTGCAGTTCGGCCTGAACCGCGACATCGACGGCGCCGCGCGCGACGTGCAGGCCGCGATCAACGCGGCGCGCGCCGACCTGCCCGCCGCGCTGAAGAGCAATCCGACCTACCGCAAGGTCAACCCGGCCGATTCGCCGATCATGGTCGTGTCGCTGACCTCGGAGACGGCGTCGCCCGCGAAGGTGTACGACGCCGCGTCGACGGTGCTGCAGCAGTCGCTGTCGCAGATCGACGGAATCGGCCAGGTCACCGTGAGCGGCTCCGCGAACCCGGCCGTGCGCGTCGAGCTCGAGCCGCAGTCGCTGTTCCACTACGGGATCGGCCTCGAGGACGTGCGCGCGGCGCTGGCTTCCGCGAACGCCAATGCGCCGAAGGGCGCGATCGAGTTCGGCCCGCAGCGTTTCCAGCTCTATACGAACGACCAGGCGTCCCAGGCGTCGCAATACCGCGACCTCGTCGTCGCCTACCGCAACGGCTCGGCCGTGCGGCTGTCCGATCTGTCGGACGTCGTCGATTCGGTCGAGGATCTGCGCAACCTCGGCCTGTCGAACGGCAAGCGCGCGGTGCTCGTGATCCTCTACCGCTCGCCCGGCGCGAACATCATCGAGACGATCGACCGAGTGCGCGCGGCGCTGCCGCAGCTCACCGCGTCGCTGCCCGCCGACATCACGGTCACGCCGGTGCTCGACCGCTCGACTACCATCCGCGCATCGCTGAGGGATACCGAACACACGCTGCTGATCGCGGTCAGCCTCGTCGTGATGGTCGTGTTCCTGTTCCTGCGCAACTGGCGCGCGACGCTGATCCCGAGCGTCGCGGTGCCGATCTCGATCGTCGGCACGTTCGGCGCGATGTATCTGCTCGGCTTCTCGATCGACAACCTGTCGCTGATGGCGCTGATCGTCGCGACCGGCTTCGTCGTCGACGATGCGATCGTCGTGCTCGAGAACATCTCGCGGCACATCGAGAACGGCAAGCCGCGGATGCAGGCCGCGTTCGACGGCGCGCGCGAAGTCGGCTTCACGGTGCTGTCGATGAGCATCTCGCTCGTCGCGGTGTTCCTGCCGATCCTGCTGATGGGCGGAATCGTCGGGCGCCTGTTCCGCGAGTTCGCGCTGACGCTATCGCTCGCGATCGCCGTGTCGCTCGCGGTGTCGCTCACGGTCACGCCGATGATGTGCGCGCGCCTGTTGCCCGAACAGCACGACCCGCAAAGCGAGGGCCGCTTCGGGCGCTTCCTCGAACGCGGTTTCGCGCGCATGCAGCGCGGCTACGAGCGCTCGCTGTCGTGGGCGCTGCGCCGGCCGCTCCTGATCCTGCTGACGCTGTTCGCGACGATCGGGCTGAACGTCTACCTGTATATCGTCGTGCCGAAGGGCTTCTTTCCGCAGCAGGACACCGGGCTGATGATCGGCGGCATCCAGGCCGACCAGTCGACGTCGTTCCAGGCGATGAAGCTGAAATTCTCCGAGATGATGCGCATCGTGCAGGGCAACCCGAACGTGAAGAGCGTCGCGGGCTTCACCGGCGGCACGCAGACCAACTCGGGCTTCATGTTCGTCACGCTGAAGGACCGCACCGAGCGCAAGCTGTCGGCCGATCAGGTGATCCAGCAGTTGCGCCCGCGGCTGGCGGACGTGGCGGGCGCGCGCACGTTCCTGCAGGCGGCGCAGGACATCCGCGTCGGCGGCCGGCAGAGCAACGCGCAGTACCAGTTCACGCTGCTCGGCGATTCGAGCGCCGGCCTGTACAAGTGGGGGCCGATCCTGACCGAGGCGCTGCAGAAGCGCCCCGAACTGACCGACGTGAACTCCGACCAGCAGCAAGGCGGTCTCGAGGCGATGGTGACGATCGACCGCGCCACCGCCGCGCGGTTCGGCATCAAGCCCGCGCAGATCGACAACACGCTGTACGACGCGTTCGGCCAGCGCCAGGTCTCGACGATCTACAACCCGCTGAACCAGTACCACGTCGTGATGGAAGTCGCGCCGAAGTACTGGCAGAGCCCGGAGATGCTGAACCAGGTGTGGATCAGCACGTCGGGGGGCAGCGCGAACGGCTCGCAGACCACCAACGCAGCCGCCGGCACCTTCGTCGCGACCTCGGCCGGCACGTCGAGCGCCGGCACGGCCGCGCAGAGCGCCGCGGCGATCGCGTCCGATTCCGCGCGCAACCAGGCGCTCAATTCGATCGCGGCGAGCGGCAAGTCGAGCGCGTCGTCGGGCGCGTCGGTGTCGACCTCGAAGTCGACGATGATCCCGCTGTCGGCGATCGCGACGTTCGGGCCGAGCACGACGCCGCTGTCGGTCAACCACCAGGGGCTGTTCGTCGCGACCACGATCTCGTTCAACTTGCCGCCGGGCGTGTCGCTGTCGCAGGCGACACAGATCATCTATCAGACGATGGCGCAGATCGGCGTCCCGCCGACGATCGTCGGCAGCTTCCAGGGCACCGCGCAGGCGTTCCAGCAGTCGATGAACGATCAGCCGATCCTGATCCTCGCCGCGCTGCTGGCCGTCTACATCGTGCTCGGCATCCTGTACGAGAGCTACATCCACCCGATCACGATCCTGTCGACGCTGCCGTCGGCCGGCGTCGGCGCGCTGCTCGCGCTGCTGCTGTTCAAGACGGAGTTCAGCATCATCGCGCTGATCGGCGTGATCCTGCTGATCGGCATCGTGAAGAAGAACGCGATCATGATGGTCGACTTCGCGATCGACCAGACGCGCAATCACGGGAAGTCGTCGTTCGACGCGATCCACGAGGCGTGCCTGCTGCGCTTCCGCCCGATCATGATGACGACGATGGCGGCGCTGCTCGGCGCGCTGCCGCTCGCGTTCGGCAACGGCGACGGCGCCGAATTGCGCGCGCCGCTCGGGATCGCGATCGCCGGCGGCCTCGTCATGTCGCAGGTGCTGACGCTCTATACGACGCCAGTCGTCTACCTGTACATGGACCGGTTCCGCGTGTGGGCCGAGAAGCGCCGCAACCGCCGCGGCAATACCGGCGGGCCGGCGGTCGCGGGCGAGTGACGAACGCGGCTGCCCTTCCGAGTTGCCCCCCCCAAGAGTTGGACATTATCCCGACCCTTGGGGGGCGTGAATGAACCGCCCGGATTTCCTGGACAGCGCCGAGCGTTAGTGTTTCTTTCGGCGGCCGTCTTTTGCGCTTTCTTTTGCGCTTGATTGCCGGGCTTGATTGCCAGCCGCAATCGGCTATCGTGTGTCCATGCCCACCGCCGCCCCGCCGCACGGGAACCCGCCATGAACGTCCAGCTCAACCACACGATCGTCTGGTGCCGCGACAAGCATGCGTCGAGCCGCTTTCTCACCGAACTGCTGGAATTGCCGCCGCCGACGCCGTTCGGCGCGATGCTGGTCGTCGCGCTCGACAATGGTGTGTCGCTCGATTTTTACGAACAGGCGGGCGAGATCCGGTCGCAGCATTACGCGTTCCTGATCGACGAAGCCGGCTTCGATCGCGTGCTCGCGCGCATTCGCGAACGCGGGCTGCCGCACTGGGCCGATCCGGCGAAGCGGCAACCCGGCGACATCTACCGCCACAACGACGGACGCGGCGTGTACTTCGACGATCCGGACGGTCACTTCCTCGAAGTGATGACTCAGCCGTATGGGCTGAACGGGTAGCGCGGCAGGCCGGCATTGCGCCGGCCCGGATGGCGCGGGTGTCGCCCGGTTGCGGACGAGACCCGGCCGATCGTCAGACTGTCGCCAACTGCCAGCTACCGTTACCCGGTTACTCGGCGGCAGCCGTCGTCTTGCGCGGACGGCGCGCACGCGGTGCCGCCTTGCGGGCCGGTTTCTTCGGCTTGGCGGCGGCCGGCGCTTCGGCAGCGCCTTCGGGCGTCGCGTCGAGCGGCGCCACGTCGTGCGACGATTGCACTGCCTCGTCCCGAGCGCCGGAAGCGCGAGGCGCCGGTTCGGCTGGCGCCACCGCGTGCCGCTCGTCATGCGCTGCGTCGCGATGCGACTCGTCCCCACGCTGGCCGGGCGCGTGCGCATCGCCACCGTGCGCCGCATCGCCCTGCGCAGCGGCGTCCGGCTTGCCGCCGGCGGAGCGATCGGCGCCCTTCGCGGCGGCGCCTTTCTTCGCGCCGGTCTTCTTCGCCGCGCTCTTGCGCGCACGCTTGCGGCCATCCTTCGCGTCGCCATGCGCTTCGGCCACGTCGGGCGTGTCGGGTGCGTCGGGTGTTTCGGCCGGCGTCGCATCGGCGAGCTCGGCAAACTCCGCGTCTTCCGCGTCATCCGCCTCGACCTGCACACTTTCGTGGACGACGGCTTGCGCGCGCTGCCCGCGACGGCGCGCCTCGCGGCCGGCCGGCACCGCCTCCGCCGCGCGCGTACCGTGGTGGCCGCCGTGGTGCGCCGCGCCGCCTTCACCCCCTGCGGCAACGTGCTCGGCTGCGGCCGACTGGCGAGCCCGCGACACGAACGCGCCCGACTTGTCGTCGCGCCCCACTTCGAGCAGCCCGCGCGCCTGCGCCTCGTCGAGCAGGTTGCCGAACGCGCGGAACCCGTAGTACGACTCGTTGAAATCCGGCTTGCGGCGCTTGATCGCGCTCTTGAGCACCGACGCCCAGATCTTGCCGACGTCGTCGCGCTCCGACGCGAGCGCGTCGAACGTCTCGACCGCCAGCGCGATCGCCTCGGCCTTGCGCGCTTCCATGTCGTGCTTGCGCGACGGCTCGTCCGGCCGCTTCGCGCCGCCGTTGCCCGCGCGCTGCTGCTGTTCGCGCTTCGCGAGCGCACGCTGCTGCTCGCGCACCAGGTCGTCGTAGAAGATGAATTCGTCGCAGTTCGCGACCAGCAGATCCGACGTCGATTTCTTCACGCCGACGCCGATCACCTTCTTCGCGTTCTCGCGCAGCTTCGACACGAGCGGCGAGAAATCCGAATCGCCGCTGATGATCACGAACGTATCGACGTGCGACTTCGTGTAGCAGAGGTCGAGCGCGTCGACGACGAGCCGGATGTCGGCCGAATTCTTGCCCGACTGGCGCACGTGCGGGATCTCGATCAGCTCGAAGCTCGCCTCGTGCATCGACGCCTTGAAGCCCTTGTAGCGATCCCAGTCGCAATAGGCCTTCTTCACGACGATGCTGCCTTTCAGCAGCAGGCGCTCCAGCACGGGCTTGATGTCGAATTTCTCGTACTTCGCATCGCGCACGCCGAGCGCGACGTTCTCGAAGTCGCAGAACACGGCCATGCTGACGTTGTCCAGGGGTAATGCCATGTGTACTCCAACCGGTGGGCCGCCGCGTTATTCACACGTAGCGGCGAAAAATGCATCGCGCACATGATAGCCGGTCGGCGCGTCATTCCCGCATCCGTGTGATTGACGTCCTCCTCTCCCTAAAGGGAGAGGGTTCCCACACCTGGCGATGCACGTCCGCATCGGAGAATGTTCAGCGCAGCGTTGGTATCTCGATCATGCAAGACACCACAGTCACTGCAGACCCACTCTCTTATTCTCAGTCCCGCGATACCTTTCGGCCGCGTCGTGCTGTCTTTCGATCCGCACGCCGAACAGGACTGGGTCGAACCGCTTTCGTCGACTTCCTCGAACGTGGCCCCGTGCGCGATCGCCTTGTAGCGGAGCTTGTTTCGGAAGGACGACCAGGATGCGTCGTAGACGCTCTTTGCCATCCTGGTTCTGGCAAGTTTGACGGCAGATACGTTGCCAACCGCGATGTAATCGAAGCGCCGCACCAGATCGAGCGCGAGCTTGTGTTGGAAATCGGCACGCGCATTCGCGACCTTGGCGTGCAGCTTCGCGATATGCCGCTTGTGCTTGTGCGCACGCTGCGCCTTCGCCAACCTTTCAGCCGCGCGCCGGCCAAACTGGTCATTGGGCAGCTTCTCGCCGGTCGAAAGTGTGGTGAAGTCTTTCAGGCCGAGATCGATGCCGACGCCGGAACGGATCGGGCGGGCCTGCACATCGGGCATCTCGATCACGATGTTGAGAAACCAGTTGCCGCGTGCATCCTGCGCGAAGTTGGTCCCGTCCTTGATCTTGCCTTCGGGAAGCGGTCGGCTGTTGAACACGCGAAAGGTGTTGCCCGCGAAACGGAACGCGTCGCCTTCGCGCTTCAGGTCACGCCCCTTCAGCGGCAACCAGCCCAGCGATTTCCTGCCGCGATAGCGCAGGTAGGGCCGACGGTGCTGGCTGCGCGACTTCGCGTATTGCTCGCACGTCGCGTTGACCGTGCCGGAGTGAATACCGAGTTCCTTGCTGCTGCCAGTCGTCAGCACGTTCAGGTCGAATCCCGTCGGCCACTTCTTGCCCCACTTGAGCGCGTGCTTCTGCGTGTCGTTGCAGAAGTTCCAGACGTAGTTCACCGCACGGCTCTGCTTGTTGAGCAGTCCGTTGAGCGATTTCACCCGGTAGCGATAGACAAGGATCATGCCGGCCATTTTAACGGTGGAATGCCGCTGTCAAACAGCGGCGCTCCTTTCCTCCCCGTCCTGAAGGACGGGGTTTCTCGGAGCAACTGATGAATGAACGCCGGTACGCCCGATGCCGGTACGCCCCTTATTACACCCCCGCCGCCGGGTCGATTCGACATTACACTTGAGTTATCGGTCGTCCGTCCCTATCTGGATGGATGACGCATCGAGCAAGGAGCGGTTTCATGACGACGAAGGTACTGCTGATTGGCGCGACCGGCCGGACGGGCCAGGCCTGCGCGGATCTGCTGCTGAAGCAGCCGGAGTTCGAGGTCACGGCGCTCGTGCGCCGGCACGGCTATGCGCTGGCGGGCGCACGGGTCGTCGAGGCCGATCTGACGAACGATTTCTCGCACGCGTTCCAGGGCATCACGCACGTGATCTACACGGCAGGCTCGGCGGAATCGGACGGTGCGACCGAAGAGGAGCAGGTCGACCGCGACGCGGTCGCCCGCGCGGCCGACTACGCGCTGGCCTACAACACGCAGAAGCTCGTGGTGGTCAGCTCGCTGTCCGCGTACCGGCCCGAGCAGGGCCCGGACGCGCTGCACCACTATTCGCAGATGAAGCGCGAAGGCGACGAGCGCGTGATCGCGTCGGGCGTCGACTATGTGATCCTGCGCCCGGGCCCGCTCACGGACGATCCGGGCGTCGGCAAGATCGCGCTGACCGACCGGTGGCTCGAGCCCGCGCCGCCCGTCTCGCGCCAGGATGTTGCATGGGCCGCGATCGAGGCGATCAAGCTCGGCATCTCGCGCAAGATCGTCGGCTTCGTCGGCGGCAGCGTGCCGATCGAACAGGCATTGCGCGCGTAACGGCCCGTCGCGCGCCTCCCGGAAGGGCGGCGCATGCCCGTGCCCGCGGCCCGCACGACGGGCCGTTTTCACGTGCGGGGCAGCCGCTTACTGCTTCGGATGCGCGTCGGCCCACGCCTTCACGGCGGCGAGCGTGTTCTCGACGTGCTTGTCGGGCGACAGGCTCGTGTATTCGTAGAGAACCTTCCCTTCCGGCGAAATCACATAGGACACGCGGTTGGCCCGGTCGAGCGCCGGCAGCTTCGCGTCGTATTCGCGGATGATCTTCGCGTCCGGGTCGGCCGCCACCGGGAACTTGCTGCGGCACTCGCTCACCGAGAACTTCGTCAGCGTGTCGATGTTGTCGGCCGACACGCCGATCACCGTCGCGCCGTAAGCCTTGTAACGGTCGACCGCGTCCGCGAACGCATGCGCCTCGATCGTGCAGCCCTTCGTGAACGCCGCCGGATAGAAATACAGCACGACCGGCCCCTGCTTCAGTGCGTCCGCGAGCGAGTACGTGTAAGTCTTGCCGCCCAGCGACGCCTGCGTCGTGAAATCGGGCGCCGCGGCGCCCGGCCTCAGTTCCGCCTGCGCCAGCAGCGCATGGCCGGCCACCAGCGCCGCCATGGCGCCCAGCAACAGTTTTCGCTTCATCTGCGTCCTCATTTCTTATAAAGTCGGCCTCGATGCAGGCCATTCAGGTGTTCGCCTGTCGAACGCCTGCCTCGTTGATCCGGACCGCGGCAGCGCCGCCTGCGGCCGGCCCGTTAAAGATTTCTGACAGTCTGCCGTTATTCCTTCCGGACAACCGGTTCCAGCCCTTCACGTCAGCGAGAAACATGGAAGCCAACAGGAAACAGACGTCACGCAAGGGCTCCTGGCGCAGCGCCTTGCATACGCTGCGACGCTTCGCTCGGTCGGGCGGCGCGCTGATGCCCGCGCGCGCCGTCGCGCCGCGCCGCGACGACTCCGTGCGCAACTGGCTGGAACAGACGGTCGGCACGGTGGATTTCCTCGCCCACGTCGACCGCGAGCTGCGCTTTCTGTACGTGTCCGACGCCAGCCTGCGCTTCATCGGCTACCACCGCGACTATCTGCATACGCTGACGCTGCGCGACCTGATCGCCGAACAGGATACCCCGGCGCTCGAAGGCCTGCTTGCACGCGCCGCCCGTTCCGGCCAGGTCGAGAAGGCGACGATGTGCATCGTCAAGTCGCTCACCTACCCGCTGGACGTCGAGATCCGCGCGTTCAAGAGCCGCCACCACGGCGTCGACGGCTTCGCGATCGCGGCGTTCGACGTGTCGTCGTGGCGCGCGCTCGAGGCTCGCCTGACGTACGAAATGCACCACGACCCGATGACGGGGCTCGACAACCTGTCCGCGCTCGTGCCGGCGCTGATGGCCGCGCAGCAGACGGCCGACGAGAGCGGCACCTGCGCGGCGCTGCTGCTGCTCGACCTCGACGACTACCAGCGGATCAACCGCGCGCTCGGCTACGACGCCGGTGACATGCTGCTGCGCGAGACCGCACAGCGGCTGAAGGCGCTCGTCACGCCGAACGAGCGGCTCGCGCGCGTCGCGAGCGACAAGTTCGCGGTCGTGCTGGGCGCAGCGGACCGCGCGCAGGCGAGCCATGCCGCCGATGCGCTCGCGCGCCGGCTGCAGGCCGCGGTGCGCGAGCCCTATGTATTCCAGGGGCAGACCGTGCACCTGTCCGCGAGCATCGGCATCGCGCTCTATCCCGACGAACGTGCCGCACCGCACCGGGCGCAGCATCACAGCCCGCTGCTGCGCCGCGCCGACCACGCGCTCGCGCAGGCGAAGGCATCGGGCGGCAACGCGCTCGCGTTCCATGCGCCCGTCGACGATCCGGCCGACGCCGAACGGCTCAAGCTCGAGGCGGATCTGTACGACGGCGTGCGCAACGGCGAGTTTTCGCTCCATTTCCAGCCGATCACGCGCAGCCAGTCGGGCGCGGTGGTCGGCGTCGAGGCACTGATCCGCTGGCGCCATCCGGTGCACGGCCTCGTGCCGCCGGCCACCTTCATCCCGCTCGCCGAATCGATCGGCCTGATCAACTACCTCGGCAACTGGGTGCTCAAGGCCGCGTGCATGCAGCTCGTCGCGTGGGACGGCCAGGGGCTCGCGCTGCAATACGTGGCGGTCAACGTGTCGCCGCAGCAGTTCCGCGACCCGCGCTTCACGCAGAGCGTGCGCGAGGCGATCGCGCTGACCGGCATCGACCCGCGCCGCATCGTGCTCGAAATCACCGAAAGCCTGCTGATGCACGATCCCGCGCACGCGAAAATCCTGCTCGAGGAACTGACCGGTCTCGGCATCCGCTTCGCGATCGACGATTTCGGCACCGGCTATTCGAGCCTCGCCTATCTGCAGCGTTTCCCGCTCGCGAAGCTGAAGATCGACCGCAGTTTCGTCGAGAACCTGCTGACGTCGCGCAACGACCGCGCGATCGTGTCCGCGGTGGTCGGCCTCGCGCAGACACTGGATCTCGAGCTCGTTGCCGAAGGCGTCGAGACCGAGGCGCAGCGCGCGCTGCTGTCGGAGATGGGCTGCAATCACATCCAGGGCTGGCTCGTCTGCCAGGCGCTGCCGTCCGAGGAGCTCGCGCGGCGCTTCGAGGCGCAGCAGCTGCACCTGCACGCCGCCGCCTGACGCGCGCGGCGAACCGAACAGATCCGTATGTCAACCACCGAATACCTGCCCCGCACCGCGCTGCTCGACAAGCTGTGGGCCCGGATGAACGAACGGGGCGATTTCCCGCTGCTGTCGGAATCGCTGCGCGCGACGATGGCCGCGATGAAGAACGACGACCTCGACTTCACCGCGCTCGTGCGCGTCGTGCTGTCGGACTTCGCGCTCACGCAGAAAGTGC